>CAZKGP010000167.1:0-5393 GCA_964552225.1 uncultured Acetatifactor sp. | reverse complement strand
CCCTTCTATCTGATATTCATTTCAAAATAGTTCTTGACATATTACCAAATTGCTTAATCATTTCAGATGGACTTCTTTTATAGATCCAGTAAAAGGAGCTTATAACGGAACCTATTAACACTAAAATATTTATTACAATCAGTTTTAGTACTATTTTCAAACTATCCAAACCGTAAATAAGAATAAATGGAAGTTCCAAAATATTCTTTATATGATTTTGAAAAAAGTATACAAAAACATTAATAAGGAAAATAGAAGATATAATAGCTGCCATTGACACTACAATATACTCCAGTAAAAAAATGTATATAATCTTACGCTTTTCAATTCCTACAGTCAGCATACTTCCTATTTCATTTTTTCTCTGGAATGTAGTGATTGCATTTACAGCAAACAACGCAATCACTACAATAACCGTTACCCACACATTTAAAATAGTTCCAAACATCTTAAATTCCATCATTTTGTCCAGTAACTCATTTATTTTAGTGGTAACGCCATAAACTGCAATACCTTCTGCACCATAACTTTTTTCAATTTCAGATTTTAAGCTCATAGGGTCAACGCCTGCATCAACCTGAATCAATACCATTGATGCTAAATCCTCACCTTTGTTAAAGGGAAACATGTTTTTATTCTTTTCATCTGCAATCATTTCAATTGCTGCCTCATAAGATATAAACAAACTTTTGTCATACCCAGCTCCCGTTTCACTCATGATATACTTGACTTTAAATTTCTTATTATAGTAATTAACAAAATCCCCTACTTCGTTATCAAAAGCGGAACCTAAAATTATTTCATCTTTTGATAAATTTCTTATGCTGTCTTCCTTAGTCCATGGGCAAATAGAAAAATCATTTTTGAAGTCAACAGCAATTAGTTGTGCTTCTCCGTCACAGCATTCTACTCCGCTTAATGTGGCAATATATAGTTGTGAACTTATATTTTTAACACCTTCCATATCTTGCAAAACATATTCCCATTTACGGTCAAAATTTAGAGTACATGCTTTCCCTTTAAACAGAGCATCGTCAACCTCTGAAACAAACCCTTCGGGTACTACTATAATATCCGCTCCAATTTGTTCTTTTGTAGTAATTAAACCTTTTTCCATGCTTTGAAGTAAAATATCACTTGCATATATTCCTATACTAGTAATGAATAATAATAGGAACATGATAGAGTACTTAAATTTCTTCCCTTTTATATTGAATAGTGCAAGCTTTAACATCATAATTATATGTCTTAACCTTTCCGTTTAACAACATCAAGAAGTAAAGTTACTGCATTTACAATTATTAGTATAATCACAATCACATATATTGCTGGGAATGTAACAGACTTACATGCCATATCTGCCATCTTACATCCTCCAATTACCCAAGCTGGTATCAGAATACAGTCAATTAATAACACTAATGTAATTATATTAATATAGATACTAATATTTTGTTTTGCAAAAAATTCTATAGTTTTTACTAAAATAATTGTAATAAATAAAAGTTTTACTGCGTCAGTGCTATATGTACATTTCATTACCTTTTCCCCATTACATGGTTGTAAAAATGTTGACAGTGCAAATACTGTTAACGCAGCAATTATAACTTGTATAAAAGATATTATTTTTGTTTTCATAGCATCACCCCATCCTTAAATTGTATATTCAATTTGTGGAACCTTTCCACCCAAATCAAGAATCTCAAGTATTTTGGTTCTATATACCTGAAATGTATCCTGAGCCCTTGCACGCGGTCTTGACAATTCAATGTCTACAATTGCCTCCACTTTAGAAGGTCTTGCCGACATTACAATTACTTTGTCTGACATATAAACCGCCTCATCTACATCATGCGTTACCATAATCATTGTCATATTATGTTCTTTCCATATATTTAATATTTCATCTTGTAAATTCATTCTTGTAAATGCATCTAATGCACCAAGAGGTTCGTCTAAAAGCAATACTTTTGGGTGCCCCACAAGTGCTCTGGCAAGAGATGCTCTTTGACACATACCACCAGATAATTGATGTGGATATGATTTTTCAAAACCTTCCAATCCTACCAACTTAATATATTCTTGCACATCTTCCTTTTTCTCTTTATATGTATGTCTTGCTTTTAAACCAAATGCTATATTCTCTCTTACCGTTAACCAAGGGAAAAGATTAGAACCTTGAAATGCAAATCCACGGTCTGCACCAGGTTTTGTAATTTTTGCACCATCTATAAATAATTCTCCTTTCGTTGGCTTATCAAGACCTCCAATCAGTCTTAAAAGTGTAGACTTACCACATCCCGAAGGCCCTATCAAAGTTACAAATGATCCTGGCTCAATATCAATTGACAACCCATTCAATGCAACGATATCTTCTTCTGTAGGATCAGCATTACTGAATTGCTTATGTACATCTTCTACTTTTATTGCACCTACCATTTGATCACTCCTTTCTGCCATACCAAAACTTTATCTCTTACTTTAAATAATATTGTAAGTATGGTTGAACACATAATTGCTATGAGTATCAGTCCGGTATAAACACCGTCATACATCATTACTTGCTTCATCCAGTTAATATACCAACCAATTCCACTGGAATTTCCATTCATCTCTACTGCCATGAGAGTAACGAAAGAATTTACTGTCCCATAGAATATTCCCATAAAAATACTTGGCATGGCACTGGGAATTGCAACTCTTAATACCTTAAATGCTGTGCTTGCTCCTAGTGTACTTGATATTTCAAAATACACTTTGCTAGTACTTTGTATACCACTACTTGTCATAAGTGTGATAGGAAACCATACCGCAAAAGCTATCAAAAAAACATTTGCCCCATGTGTTGTTGCAAATACACTTAATGCAAGTGGTATCCACGCTGTAGTGGGCATAGGTCCTATCACCTTAGTGATTGGTGTCAACCAATAACTAACCTTTTGGTTATAACCAAGTGCTACTCCTGAAACAAATCCTACTGATGCTCCACATAAAAAACCAGTTAATAATAATTTTAATGAGTCAAATATATTCGTTATTAAAAATATTCTATCCTCTACTATCAAACCAAATATCCTGTCAAGTGATGGAAAATAAATAGTAGGTAGCCATAATGTCTTTGTTGTTACAAGGTTTATTATATTTATCAATAATATTATCCCTGTATAAAATGGTGCTTTATATAAAACTTTTATTAAAAGATCTTTATTAAATAGAGAAAACAATGCTACCAACAAATAAATAATTCCAAACACCAGCATAAAATATATATAATACGGGTGTGCCGCTGCTTTTTGTTTTCCATTGTCCTCTAAAATATAGTATAGAAGTATGGATATCCCGACTGCTAAGATGGGTAATAGTATTTTCAAAATATTTAGTATCCGTCTTTTCATTTTCCCCTCGCCTTCTATTATTAATGCACTTCAGTAAATGTGCCATCGTCATTAAATATATAAGATTCTGGTACGCTATCAAACTCTTTAAAGTGCTCTTTTATAAACTCATCCAATACTATCCCTTCTTGCAAATCTCCAATTCTTATTAACTCTGCAGATGCTGATTGTAAAGTAGCTTTAGCAAGGCTGACTGATGGTGTATAATTATATGACTCTAATAACATTGCATTTGTTTGTAGTTCTCCTGCGCACTGCCCGTTATCAATCTGAAGTTTTGCTCCCGCCTCAGCATCATGCTGAACAAATGCAGATGCCTTTAGCAATGCTCTAGTGTATGCAGCGGAGGCTTCTGGATAGTTTTCTGCAAGTTCATTGGTGACATATATCTGGCAGCAATATTCCTTTGAAAATCTCTCGTCCTCTGCTAAATCAAAAATCTTTTTAAAGCCATACTCCTGCTCTGCTTGATACGCAACTGGATCATGCAATGCAACTACATCTACAGCTCTATTATCTAGAGCAAGTGGAAGATCTGTCAGATTGTATGAAACCCACTCAACCTCCATATTATCTGCACTAACACCAATACCTTGATCATATAATTCCCTTTTAAGAGCAACAACAGAAGAATCTCCTAATCCTGGTACTCCTATTTTCTTTCCTTTTAAATCTGCAATTGAATCAATACCAGAATCTGTATTTACATAAAATTTAGTACAACCTGTATGAAGCCCGCCTGTAAATGATATGTCAAGACCACTATCAATCTGAGGTATCAAGCTTCCTGCCAAACCTACGCATGCATCTATTTTACCTGATGCAATATGGTCCCCTGCTTGAGCTAACTCAATTTCAACTAGTTCATATTCAACCCCTGCTGCTTCAAACTCCTCTTTAAAATATCCATTATCTTCTGCAATATGAAGTGGTGCAAGACACAAAGAACCATTTGCTGTGCCTATTTTAACGACTGGTACATTATCCGCACTAGTTTTTTCACTTGTAGAATCCTTTCCACACCCTCCCAAAATACTAACTCCTAAAACCGCTAATAACCCTAATACATATGACTTTTTAAATTTCCTCATTCTTTCCCTCCTTGTGCTTTGCACTGTCGCGCCAAGCGTGGCCGCTTTGCGGAACTTTCTTATACAATAAAAAAAGCAGACGCCATATGACATGGCACCTGCTCTCTAAATTTTTTGCTAATCAGGTACACAATGCATATGAAAAATAAACTGTATTTAAACATACAGCCTGACAACAACAACTCATATTGTAATTTTTACATGATACATTAATTGCTCTTTTCATTTCATTGGTTCCTTTCTTTTTATTTCCTACCATTCCGATAGGTATTGTAGATTGTTTATATTATAATCTCCCTTTATTATCATTGTCAACTCTTTTTTATAATATCTCTAATTGTTTTTTATATTTACTCCTATAGAGGACTCAATTCAAGTAAATCTTTGCCCAGAATACCATCCAAAAGACACCAAATAGGACTATTGCACATTGATGCAATAGTCCTTTCTTTACTCATAAACCAAACCGTCATGGAAGTCATACACTTCAAACAATTTAACTCCATTTTTATATAATGAATACTGCCATATTAAATCAGATTCTAATGCGCTAAACATAATATGTCTAGCTTCTTCTGTTAACTTACCATGTATTTCTACTGCATTTGCCATTCCTTCATAAACCGTAGTGTAGATATTAGGTAATGCCATAAATTCTCGTTTCCAAAATATCAACGGATTGTGTTTTATATAATCTTCTTCTGTTTCACCTTCTGGATAGACAACTATAAAATCTGTACAAACTTCAAAAAAATGTTCTAATAGGATTCTATGACGTTCTCTATCTACTAAGTTTTCAGATCTCATCCCATAACACCTCCTTTCTCAACGTGAGAAGTCTTATATTTAGGGGATTTTACATGCTTGCTTCTGAAATATTTCCTCAATATCTGACACGTATAAATCA
>CAZKGP010000166.1:0-5495 GCA_964552225.1 uncultured Acetatifactor sp. | reverse complement strand
GCTTGGCTAACGGTATCAGAGTAGCGTTCGTCTCTAAAGTCAAAAATTGTGGAATTATTTTATTTGATAAAAAAACTGGACGTAAATTACAAAAAGTATCCTTTCAAGAAGGAGAACGAATGGGAAATGTTTATTACATGTTTATTCCTAATGTAGATGTTTCTAAAATATCCTATCTTTTTTTTGAAGGCGATAATCTTATTCCGGATTATCAAGGTAAATTATTTGTAAAAAAAGGACAATACGGTAAAAGAAGAGCAGAAGAAGATTTAAAAGCTCAATTTTTGACAAAAGAGTTTCATTGGAATGGAGATAAGAACCCTCGAATATCATATGAAAACAGTATTTGCTATTGTATGCATGTACGTGGATTCACGAAGCATACATCCTCAAAGGTGACATATAAAGGCACCTATAAGGGTGTGATAGAGAAAATTGATTATTTAAAACAACTGGGAATTACTACAATAGAATTGCAACCAACGTATGAGTTTTTTGAGATGCCAACAGAAAAGGAACTTGAAACAGAACATCCTCATTCTCAGATGTTGGAATCACAAGATAAGATTAATTATTGGGGATACAAAAAAGGTTTTTATTATGCGCCTAAGGCTCATTATGCAGCTGGTGATGATGCATCTTATGAGTTTAAAGAAATGGTAAGAGCACTTCATGCAAGTGGCATAGAGGTAATTATGCAATTTTATTTCCCGTGTGAAATGTTAAAGCAGGAAATACCTGAAATTCTTCGATTTTGGGTAATGGAATATCATATTGATGGATTCCACTTAATGGGAGAAAATCTATCTATTAATATGCTTGCTACAGATCCAGCATTAATTGATACTAAAATGTGGTACTATAATTTTGATGTAAATACCGTATATGACTCCAATGAAGCCCCTAATTATCGGAATTTAGCGACTTATACAGATGATTATATGTATGATATGAGGCGTTTTTTAAAAGGGGATGAAGATAAACTAGACAGTATACTGTATCATATGCGTGTTAACCCTGGGCAAACTGGTCGCATACATTATCTTACCAATTATTATGGGTTTACTCTTATGGATTTGGTGTCTTATGATCGGAAGCATAATGAATTAAATGGTGAAGATAATCGTGATGGTGTGGAATATAACCATAGTTGGAACTGTGGTGTTGAAGGCGCCTGTAGAAAGAAGCAAATCACTTCACTGCGTTTTCGTCAGATTAAAAATGCATTATGTTTGTTATTTTTATCTCAGACGACACCTCTACTTTTTATGGGAGATGAATTTGGCAACTCTCAAAAGGGGAATAATAATCCATATTGTCAAGATAATAACATCACTTGGATTAATTGGACAGACTTAGATAAAAACAGAGAAATATATGATTTTACGGTTAAATTAATTACTTTTAGAAGAGATTATAAGATTTTACGTCAACGTAAAGAATTACGTTTGATGGATTATTTAGCGTGTGGATATCCAGATTTGTCATACCATGGTGGAGAGGCATGGAGACCATCCTTGGCCCATTACAATAGGCATATTGGAATTATGTACTGTGGTATGTATGATAAAGAGAAGGCTTCAGAAGACTATTTTCTTTATTTAGCATTTAATATGCATTGGGAATCCCATGATTTTGCTATGCCCAAACTTCCCAAAGGAATGATGTGGGAAGCGTTATTACAGACAAATGAGATGACAATGAAAGAAAGTAATAAGGTACCACCTCGTAGTGTTGTTATTTTTATAAGCAAAAAAGAAAAATAAGGTATGGTTATTTATATGGCAAATAAATTATGGAAGCATTTTAAAACCGTTACTTACCATAAATATTTAGTAGCACAAGGATGCTTTCGCGTTGGTTTATATAAGCAGGGACTTTTTCATGATATGTCTAAATTTAGCCCTGCGGAATTTTGGGTAGGGGTACGTTATTTTCAAGGAGATAGAAGCCCTAACAATGCAGAACGTGAGGCCAATGGCTATTCTAGCGCGTGGCTACATCATAAAGGACGTAACAAGCATCATTATGAATATTGGATTGATTATAGTACAAGAGCGGTTCCAGGGGGAACCGTGCCAATTGCTATGCCAGATAAATATATTGTGGAAATGATAATGGACCGGATTGCTGCCTCAAAAGTATATAAGGGCAAAGAGTATACAGATTTATCACCACTAGAATATTATTATCTTGGGACGGATAAGGCACCTTTACATGAATATACTCGTAATATGTTAGAGAAAATGCTAAAGATGCTTGCAGAAAAAGGTGAAAAAGAAACATTTCATTATATAAAAAATCAAATTTTATCTAAGAAAAATAAATAGAATCTTTACTATTATTTAAGGACTTGCACATTTTAACCCATTTTAGAATAAGATATGTTAAATAGAAAATGAGGATTAAAAAATGAATTGTTTATTTATTCTCTTATTACTGTTTTGCTGTGGTAACAATAATAGTTGTGGATGCAATAACTGTGACAATACTTGTGGAGCGTCATGTAATCGCAATAGTTGTGATAACAGTAATTCATGTAATCGCAATAGCTGCGATAACAATAATTCTTGTGATTGCGATTGCGATAACATTTCAGAAAGATTCTTTGATAGAAATGAAAGAAATGATTGTCCATGTGAAGAAAAGATGGAAAGAAGACAAACAAGATCAAATTTCCCTAATTTTAATAATCGTTCGGAAACTTGTGGATGTGAAGAGTAACATACTTAGACGGAAAACTCCCATAGATTGTTATATCTATGGGAGCATTTTGTTTATTCAGACATTACTTCTTTCCAAAGTTGGTTGTACAAAGCATCACCATCTTCACCTAAATAGAAAAAAGTTTCAAGATTGTCATATTTACTTAAATCAGGAAAAGCAATTTCAGAGTTTTTAATGTCTTCGTCTTCTATTAAAGCTTGAGCAGCCGTATTAGGAGTAGAGTAAGTAATAAAATCAAAGTTCATTAATGCAATATCCTCACGACACATAAAATCTATGAATTTTTCTGCATTTTCTTTATTCTCAGAATTTTTAGTAATTACCCAACCATCTATCCATACGTTAGAACCTTCTTCTGGAATAACATACTCTAAATCAGGATTTTCTCTTTGTGTATAGATTGCTTCTCCTGAATAGATTACACCAAGAGCAGCTTCACCGCCAATCATTTTATCTCTTACTTGATCAATGACATAAGCCTGCACAAGAGGTTTTTGAGTAATAAGAGCATTTTTGGCAATTTCCAATTCCTCTTCATTGAGAGTATTGGCAGAGAAGTTATTTAATTTTAATGCAACCATAAAAGCATCGCGAACAGAATCTTGCATTAAAATATTATCTTTATATTGCTCATCCCATAAAACTGACCAACTAGTTACTGGTTCGCTTACCATTGTCTTATTATAAAGAATACCAACAGTTCCCCAGCAGTAAGGAACACAGTACTGATTTTGGGGATCAAAAGCAGCGGCTTGTTCATAATATTGCTGTCCAATATTCTTTTTGGCATTGGGCATATTATCAAAATTCAAAGGGGCAAGTAAATCATGTTCAATCATTTTACGTACCATGTAGTCAGAAGGACAAATGACATCGTATGTAGATGATCCAGATTCTACTTTTGGTAGCATTGTTTCATTTGTGTCGTACTCATCATAGATAACCTTAATTCCTGTTTCCTCTTCAAACATTGTTATTGTATCAGGATCAATATATTCTCCCCAATTGTATACAATAACTTCTCCATTCTCACCTGTTTTAGAACCACATCCTGTTAACAGAGTGATTGTGGTTACCCCGCATAAAAGCAAAGCAATCCATTTTTTCATAATTTTGTTTCCTCCAATTTTCAACTTATTTATTTATAAAGTCCTAAAGAGTTTTTTTCTTTAGGCTTATAGTTGACTAACAATAGTAATATTAATACAGTTACAAATATAATGGCAGAAAGGGCATACATTTCTGGTTTAATCCCTTTCTTAACCTCAGTATATATTTTGGTTGACATGGTATCAATGCCAGGACCTTTTGTAAAATGTGTTATAATAAAATCATCTAAAGACATTGTAAAGGCCATTAAGAACCCAGATGAAATGCCTGGTAAAATATCAGGAAAAACAACCTTGAAAAAGGCTTGCAGCTGGGTGGCTCCTAAGTCAAGCGCTGCTTCGTAAGTACTTTTATTTAACTGTTTGATACGTGGCATAACACTTAAGATTACATAAGGTATGTTGAAAGATATATGTGCCAATAAAATGGTAAGAAAACCGAATTTTATACCTAACGTTATAAATAAAAGCATAAAAGAGATACCAGTTACGATTTCAGCATTAATCATTGGAATATTTGTAATTCCTATAACAATAGAGCGGTTTCTTTTTTTCATATTATTTATGGCTAAACTAGCAATTGTACCAATAATCGTTGAAATTAACGCAGCCAAAAAAGCAATAACTAATGTATTGATAAGTGACTGGATAATCGCTTCGTTTTCAAATAAAGTGCGATACCATTTTAACGTAAATCCGCCCCATTTAGCTCTAGTTTTGCTAGCATTAAAAGAAAGAACAATTAAAGTGATAATGGGAGCGTATAAAAAAATAAAAATCAAACCAATATAAATTCTTTGGGCAGTTGTTTTAATCATATTGCATTGGCCTCCCCATCCTTATCTGTTATAGCATTAATAACCATATTGATAATAATAAATATCATAAGTACAATAGATAGTCCGCTTCCTAAATGCCAGTTTCCCGTTTGTGTAAATTCTTGTTCAATTACATTACCTATGAGTAGTATTTTACTGCCACCCAATATTTTAGAAATAACAAAGGTAGTCAGTGCAGGTATAAATACCATAGTAATACCACTAATAACACCAGGAATACTTAATGGAAAAATTATTTTTATAAAAGTTTGTATCCCATTTGCTCCTAAATCTCTGGCAGCATTTACCACATTTTTATCTATCTTTACTAGTGTATTATAGATAGGTAATACCATAAATGGCAGAAAATTATAGACCATACCTAACACAATAGCATAAGGTGTATTAATAATATTTAAGGAAGGTAAGTTTAAAAACTTCAAAATGCTGTTAATTACACCTGTCTTTTCTAACAACGTCTGCCATGCTAAGGTACGCAATAAAAAGTTCATCCACATAGGAAGAATAAAAATAAGTACTAAAAAAGAATTCTGGCTCACGTTCATGTTGCTAAGAATCATAGAAAGTGGATAGGCTAGTAAAAAACAAATCAAGGTACTAATAAGAGATAACAATAGAGATTGCCATAGTGCCTTGGAATGTTCTGCAGTAGCAATTGCCAAAATATTATTTAAGGTAAACGCACCCGTTTTGTCAGTCATTCCATAATAAAAAACCATGCAAAGTGGTATAATGGTGAACATAACTGACCATAATAAATAGGGCGCCGCTAATAGTTTTTTATTCATTCACTCCTACGGCCTCCTCGTCCTCTGATGCA
>CAZKGP010000165.1:0-5565 GCA_964552225.1 uncultured Acetatifactor sp. | reverse complement strand
ATAATATTGCTTATCTATTTGTTTTACCATTTGTTGTTGTGTTCTTAATCTTTAGCGTATATCCTGTTTTACGAACTCTGTATCTGAGTTTTACAGATTATAAAGGATATGGAGAACCCAATGTGATAGGATTTACAAATTATATTAGAGTTTTTAAAGACAAGTATTTCTGGCAGTCTTTAATAAATACAGGTCGAATTTGGATTGTAAATATAGTACTACAGCTAGGAGTTGCATTTTTGCTAACCATAGTGTTTAGTGATATGAAATATAAAATGCGTGGTTTAAGTATATTCCGTGCTCTGTTTTATCTCCCCAATTTAATTGCAGCAACAAGTGTTTCCTTCTTGTTTAAAACCTTGTTAGATTGGCGTTATGGTACTTTGAATCAGATTTTGATGAATATTGGAATCATAAATAGTCCCATTGATTGGTTAGGGCAGCCAGGAACTGCACCTTATGCGGTGGCAGTGATTAATGCATGGATGTGGTTTGGTAATTCATTTATTATGCTGATGGCTGGGGTGCAAGGAATCTCAAAAGATTATTTTGAGGCAGCAGCCATAGATGGTGCAGGTCGTTGGACTGTGTTTGGTAAAATAACCATTCCCCTTTTAAAGCCTATTATGATATATGTATTTATTACATCATTAATTGGTGGTTTGCAGATGTTTGATATGCCTCATCTAATATCTTTAGGCAATGCAAATATTCACGATGGTGTACTTCAGACCACTGTTATGTACATGTACAAATTTGGTTTTGGAACATACCAAATAGGGTATGCTGGAGCGATTGCATATACATTGTTTGCTATTATTTTAGTAGTATCTTTGGTACAGATGAAGATTATGAATGGCAAGGATAAGGGAGGAGTGTGAGAAGAATATGAAAACAGCAACCAATATTAAAAAAAATATTTTGTATTTGGCACTTATTTTATTAGCATTGATTTGCCTCTTACCTTTTCTCTTAATGATAGTAAACGCCACTAGAAGTGGGAGAGAAATCATGACTTCCTTTACCTTGGTTCCTGGTACCAGTCTTTCTAAGAACTGGGAGGTAGTATTTGGCTACTTTAATCTATTTTTAGGATTTTGGAATAGTATTAAAGTAGCAGTACCTGCTACTATATTAACCGCATATTTTTCTGCATTAACAGCATATGCACTTGCGGTTTATAAATTTCGAGGCAGTAAAACACTGTTTATGATTATTGTCATATTTATGATGATACCGGGACAACTTGGACTATTAGGTTTCTATAATTTAGTCAGCACACTCAAATTAGTAGATACTTATATCCCCTTAATAGTTCCAGCTATTGCAGCACCTGGAACGGTATTTTTTCTAAGGCAGTATATCCTTAGTATATTGTCACATAGCTTATTGGAGGCAGCTAGAATTGATGGTGCCAGTGAAATACATATTTTCCATAAAATAGTACTTCCCATCATAGTACCAGGTATTGCCACAATGGCAATTGGGGCATTTATTGGCAACTGGAACAACTATTTAGTACCACTTATATTGTTGAATACACCTAAGAAATTTACATTGCCAGTTATGATTGCATCCCTTAATTCTGCCCAAGATATTGCCAGCAATCAAGGTGCAATTTATCTAGCAGTAGCAATCTCTGTAGTACCTATATTAATTGTATTTAGTTTCTGCTCTCAATACATCATTAGCAGTATTTCAGCTGGTGGGGTAAAAGAATAAAAAATTGGAAAATAGACCTTCTTGCTTTCTGAAAGTTCGTTTGTTATAGTGAACATAAGAAAAAAGCAAGGGGGTTTTCCCCGTTGTAGGAAATATAGAATAAGATAATCCATGTGAAAGGATTTATAAACATGATGATAAGAAAAATACTTCTAACTTTACTTATAAATATCCTTTTGGTGGTTCCTTTAACTGGTTGCCAAGGGAAAACGACTATTACAAATAACACAGAGGAAACTACAGAAGACAATGTTCATTCAGAGGAGGAGAGCCCTAAAAATATTCCAGGGTGGCAACTTCATGCAGAGGATAAGGTTACTTTAGATTGGTATATTAATTATTCTTGGTTTTCTACACCTTGGGGAGAGAATTTAGTTTCTAAAACTATTACAGAAGAAACAGGAATTGATATTAACTTTATTACACCTATGGGAAGTGAAAAAGAAAAGTTCAATGCATTAATTGCTTCAGATACCCTGCCAGATATTATTACAATTGGATGGTGGGAGAATCAAGTAGATCAAATGATTCGTGATGATATGGTGTGGGCCTTAAATGAATTAGCTGATGAATATGATTATTATTTTTGGAGAGTGGCAGATCCCACTGTTATGCAATGGAATACTAAAAGTGATGGGAATGTTTACTACTACCAGAATTCTTTTTATCTGCCTGAGGATTATCAGAAAAGAGATGATATTGGCTCTAATCAAACCTTTTTGGTTAGAAAGGACATATATGAGGCAATAGGAAGTCCTGATATGACCACCAAAGAGGGTTTTAAGGATGCAGTAAGGAAAGCAGCAGAGTTATTTCCAGAGGTAAATGGAGAACCCTTAATTCCGATTGGCTCTCATGTTTTTAATGAAACAGGCTGTGTAAGTTTTGACCAATATTTGCAAAATTTTCTCGCAATACCATATGAAAAAGACGGAGTGTATCATGACCGTTATACAGATGAGGAATATATAGATTGGTTAAAAACCTTTCGTGAATTAGGAGAAGAAGGGTACCTTGCCCGTGATATTTTTATAGATCAACGAACTCAAATGGAAGAAAAGATTAAAAATGGCAGATATTTCTGTATGCTGTATCAAAGAACAGATCTGGAAACTCAACAAAAAGAAATATATGCAAATAATCCCGATAAAATCTATATGGCGATAGATGGTCCTAAAAATTCTAAGGGAGAAGATCATATTTTGCCAGGTGCAGGAATTAACGGGTGGACAGTAAACTTAATTTCTAAAAATTGTAGCAGACCAGATAGAGCTATTGAACTCTTTTCCTATTTGATGAGTGAGCATGGACAAAAAATGATTTTTCTAGGAGTAGAAGGAATTACATATGATTGGATAGATGGGGAACCTGTCCTTAAGGAAGATGTTCAAAAGCTATTGAAAACAAATCGCAATGAATATGACCGATTATATGGCGCTGATGATGCGTATTGGATGTTTCAAAACAATGTAATGCAGTTGGATTGGAAAGATAAGCCGCTAGAACCAACAGGACAGTTAGAAGAGTGGACTTATCCATATACCCATTATTGTGGTCAATATGAGATTAACTATGAAACAGATACTAATGCAGGGAATATAGATATTAATATCAAAAAGTTATGGAGTAAGATACTCCCCCAACTTCTGCTAGCAAAAGATGAAGAAGAGTTTAACAGCTTAATGACTGAATTTGTAGAGCGTAGGGAAGAGATGGGATATGATATTTGGGTAGAAGATACTATAAAAAGGACCAAAGAAACTAAGCGGAAGCTTGGCATGGAATAGAGGGTAACAATGCGTCGCAGTAAATGGAAAAAGAAAGTAAGTCAATTGGCATGGGGACTAAAATTAAACGTAAAGTTTACAATTATTATTGTAACATTTGTGTTAGTTCCTATTGTTATATTTTCTATTATTTTTTTCTATAATATGGAGAAAAATTCTGTAAATGAAAGTAAAAAATCTATGGAATATTCTCTTCGCAAAAGTTATGATGACATTCTAAATCATGTAAATTCTATTAATATGTCTACCCAGTTTTTTTTAAGTGATAAAGAACTAGAGGGATATCTTGTAAAAGTAAAAAGAAATGAAGAAATTTCCTATGAAGAAATGATGGATTTTTATAAAGTAAATATAGCTTCTCTAGAACGTATGGTGAATAATAATCCTTATTTATATCAAATAAGAGTTTATGTGGACAGTAATACCATTGAAGAAATGATGCCTATTTTGTATTCTCACAAAAGAATGGAGCGTTTAAGCTGGTCTACAGACGAAGAACTAAAGGGGTGGAAATATGATTATACAGATTCCATATTTGAACTGTATGAAAAGACCCAATCTAATACAATATTATCCCTTATAACACCTGTTGTGGAATATGAAAATGGACAAATTGGAGTATTGGAAGTGGCCATGAGAATGGATACTATGTTTCCAGTTATTTATGAAGATAATCGAGGATTACTTGCTTGTTTTTTAGATAAGCAGGGGAATATTTACTGTCGGGATGAGATAAGGGAAGACATAATTCCGTATGTAGAAGAAGTGCAAAAAATGGAACTAATCAATGGGGAAGGCCATGTATCCTACGAAACTGTACATAATGAACCCATCATTTTAGGAGTACAATATGCAAAAGAATTGGATGGTACTTTAATTTGTGTAGATGATTTGGGAGAATCTCTTGGCATTATTAGGCGTAATAGAAACATACTTCTAGGTGCTCTTTTATTAATAACAATTCTTTTAGTTTTTATTATTAATTTTATTGTAAAAACCCTATTAAAACAGTTTTATCAAATTCTAAGTTCCATCAGAGAAGTGCAAAAAGGTGACTTGAATGTTGTAATTGAACATTGTGGACATGATGAAATGGGAGAGTTAGGTACACAGATTAATAAGATGCTCCAACGCATTCGGCAGCTTATGGAAGATAATATTAATCGAGAACTTTTAGCTAAAAACTCTGAGATTAGAGCCCTTCAGAATCAGATAAATGCTCATTTTATATATAATGTCTTAGAATCCATTAAAATGATGGCGGAGATAGAAGAAAAATACGATATTTCTGATGCAATTACAGCGCTAGGTAATCTTCTTCGATATAGCATGAGATGGACTTCTAGTAATGTAACGATAGAAAATGAATTAGAATATATTAAGAATTATCTTGCATTGATTAACCTGCGTTTTGATTATGAAATATATTTATCCTTAAATATACCAGATATTATGTTAAAACAAGAGATCCCTAAAATGTCACTGCAACCTATTGTTGAAAATGCTATTTATCATGGAATTGAGCAGTTGGCAGAGGACACCAATATCTATATTAAGGGACAAATTGAAGATGGGGACTGTATTATAGAAATAACGGATGCAGGCAAAGGAATGAGTGAAGACGAGGTAAGACTACTTACTCAGAAAATAAATGGGGAAATTGAAGCAAATGGAGGCAGTGGTAACGGAATTGGTCTCAAAAATGTTCAAGACAGAATGAAAGTGAAGTTTGGTAACCAGTATGGCATTTCCATTGCTTCCAAGATAGATTGCTTTACCAAAATTCAAGTTAGAATACCAATGACACATCAAATTTATGAGGAGAGTGACGCATGAATACTGTATTAATAGTAGAGGATGAGAAAATGATACGACAAGGTATTCGGACTATGATACAACGTAGTGGTGTTCCTGTTGAAAATATTATGGAATGTAATAATGGAGAGGCTGCTTTGGACATACTAAAAGTTCAGCAAATAGACGTTATGTTTACCGATATTCGTATGCCTAAAATGAATGGAATTGAATTGGTAAAAGCCATGCAGGAGCTTCCTTG
>CAZKGP010000164.1:0-5568 GCA_964552225.1 uncultured Acetatifactor sp. | reverse complement strand
AGAGGCAGGTGTTGATGTAATTGATACAGCAATGAGTCCATTTGCTATGGGTACCTCACAGCCTGCTACAGAGGTTATGGTTGAAACCTTTAAGGGAACAGAATATGATACTGGATTTGACCAGAACCTATTAGCTGAAATAGCTGATTACTTCAGACCATTCAGAGACGAATGTTTAGAGAATGGATTGCTTAATCCTAAAGTTATGGGTGTTGATATTAAAACTCTATTATATCAAGTACCGGGCGGTATGTTATCTAACATGGTTAGTCAGTTGAAAGAGCAAAATGCAGAAGATAAGTATTATGATGTATTACAAGAGATTCCAAGAGTTCGTAAAGACCTTGGTGAACCACCTCTAGTAACACCTTCTTCTCAGATTGTTGGTACACAGGCTGTATTTAACGTATTAATGGGTGAAAGATATAAAATGGCTACCAAGGAGACAAAAGCTGTTCTTCGTGGTGAATATGGCCAAACAGTAAAACCTATGAACCAAGAAGTAATTGAAAAAGTTATTCCTGGTGAAGAAAGAATTACATGCCGTTATGCTGATTTACTTGGCAAAGAACTTGATAAGTTAGAAGGAGAAATGGCAGAATGGAAACAACAGGATGAAGACGTATTAAGTTATGCGTTATTCCCTCAAGTTGCTATAGACTTCTTCAAGTATCGTCAAGCTCAAAAAGACAAAGTGGATGCTACTCAAGCAGATAGTGCGAATGGAGCATATCCAGTATAATGATTTAATGAGAAAGCATTGTTTCAAGGTTTTATTGAAACAGTGCTTTTTCATTCTAAGAGGTGCGAAGCAGTCATAACCATTCCATTCGCCCACGCTTTCGCTCGGCAAAAAACGTAGCGGCACTAAGATTTCACCTGCGTCTGCGACTTGGTGAAATCAAGTGCCGACGTTTTTTAACGGGGCTCATTGGAATGGTTATGACTGCTTCTTACACATTAGTTGAATGAAAGTAATGCGGTTTGACCTGCTTTTGGTGGAACTGTGAATTAAAAATATGCATCGCATGTTAAATAAAATTCTTGCTTTTTATACACATGCAATTGGCTGGTTAATCATAGAAAAAAGGTCTGACGATATACCTTAGGGGGAAAACCTTGTGACAGGAGCCATAAGATAAAAGTGTTATAGTGTGGGGCTAGATAACTTGGCGTTTTTCTCGCATCTTACCAATGCGTAAGAAACAGTCATAACCATTCCAATGACTAGCAGAGATCTTAATTGTTACCACATTCTATACTGCAAAGTAGATTCTTCCTTGCTACACTTGACAAACCTAGGTATAAGCAAGTAAAATAACAAGTGTTATGAACTTTATTGTTTATTATAAAGATAATCGAAAAAGGAGACCGCGAATATGGCAAGAAAAGAAACCATAACAATTCAAACTATATTAGATACTGCGTTTGCTATGACTAGAGAAGAAGGTATGTCTAATGTAACAGCTAGAAAAGTGGCAGCAAAGGTAGGATGTTCTACACAGCCAATATTTAGAGTGTACAAGAATATGGAAGAATTATGGACTGCCGTATATCAAAAAGCAGCGGAATTTTTTGGAGATTATTATAGATTATATCCACAAACAGGAAAAACTCCATTTTCCAATCTTGGGATGGCATATATTGCTTTCGCTAGGGAAGAAAAGAACTTGTTTGAGCTGTTATTTGTATCCAATGAACCATGGAAAAAAAGCATGTATGAATTGCTAAATGGTGAGGATGGTAATATTGTTCATGAAATCAATTTAGCAAGAGTGATGGAATGCCCAAATCCAAGCGTTATGTTTATGAAGATGTGGATATTTATTCATGGTGCAGCGTGTATGACTCTTACAGGGGATTATGACTTATCAGATGTAGAAACAAAAGATTTATTAGAAAAATCTTACGAGGCATTTGCAGCAGCTTTAAAATAGGCAAATAGAATCAGGAGTAAATTCTTAATTTATGGAAAATCAATACAATATATTATCTAGAATAAATGAGCATTATGATAAAATGAGCAAAAGCCATAAAGCAATAGCCAATTTTATTACGGAACATATCGATATGGCGGTTTTTATGACTGCAGCAAAGCTTGGGAAAACCTTGGGAATCAGTGAATCTACTGTTGTAAGGTTTGCTTCTGGTATTGGTTATGATGGATACCCTAAATTCCAAAAAGCATTGGAAGAATGTGTTAAAAGTAAATTAAATAATATTCAGAAGATGGACGCCAAATATGGTAAAAGCTCACAATCAGAAATATTAAATTCTGTTTTAAATGCTGATATAGAAAAGATTCAAGATACTATTCAAAATTTAGATGGGGCTACGTTTGAATCAGCGGTAAATATTATATTAGAGGCAAAAAGTATTTATATTATGGGATTGCGCAGTAATGAACCTTTAGCAGGATTTTTACATTTTTACTTAAATATGATACGTGGTAATGTGATTTTATTAAATTCAACCAGCATTAGTGAAACTTTCGAACAAATGATTCGGATTGATGATAAAGATTGCTTTATTGGAATTAGTTTTCCGAGATATTCAATGCGTACCTTAAAAGCAATGGAGCTTGCAAATGATAGAAATGCAACAGTAATTGCCATAACAGATACAATTCATTCACCCATGAACCTATATTCCTCTTGTAATTTACTTGCAAGAAGTGACATGGTATCGATTGTAGATTCTTTGGTGGCACCACTAAGTGTTATTAATGCTTTGGTAGTTGCGTTGTGCCTAAAATGTCCACAAAATGTGAAACAAAATCTACAAATGCTAGAGGACACATGGAATAATTATCAGGTTTATCTAAATGATGAAATCAATTTTATTGATGATGAACCAATACTAGATTATTCCTTACGTAAGGATTAAAATATGAAAAAAACTATAGTAGTAGGCGGCGGTGCCGCAGGGATGATGGCAGCAATATCAGCAGCGGATCATGGTAGTGAAGTTTTATTAATAGAGAAAAATGAAAAGCTAGGGAAAAAAGTATTTATTACAGGTAAAGGTCGATGTAATGTGACCAATGCAGGAGATATGGATACTTTGTTTGCCAGTGTAATTTCAAATCCCAAATTTTTATATAGTGCATTTTATACTTTTGACAATCATAGTATGATGAACTTTTTGGAAGAGGCAGGATGCAAATTGAAAGTAGAGCGGGGAGATAGAGTATTTCCTGTCTCAGATCATTCTTCTGATGTAATTGCAGCGCTGACAAAAGAATTAAAAAAAAGAAATGTAAATATATTATTAAACACCACAGTAAGCGAACTTTTGGTAAGAAAATCCACACAAGATGAAATGGACAATGGACAACAAGAGGCTTTAATTGAAGGTGTAAAATTACTTCATGGCAAAACCGTTATGGCCGACCGTGTTATTGTTGCAACAGGAGGCATATCATATGTGACTACAGGATCTACTGGTGACGGATATGAATTTGCTAAGGCGACAGGACATACCATAACAGATACCACCCCTTCTCTCGTTCCGTTTTCCATAGAAGAATCTTGGTGTAAAGAGGTTATGGGCTTAGCTCTTAAAAATGTGAATGTTCAATTGATGGATGGGAAGAAAGAGATTTTTCAAGGCTTTGGAGAAATGCTGTTTACCCATTATGGAGTAAGCGGTCCCCTTATTTTAAGTGCAAGTAGCTTTTATACCAAGAAAAAGCGTACTAATGTAAAATTATATATTGATTTAAAGCCTGCACTTAGCCACGAACAGCTTGATAAACGAATATTGAGAGAGTTTGAGGAAACCAAGAATAAACAATTTAAAAATTCTATAAATGGACTATTTCCAATTAAGCTTTTACCTATTATGATTCAATTATCTGAGATATCACCTGATAAAAAGGTGAATGAAATTACAAAAGAGGAACGCAAGCATTTTGTGGATATTATTAAGAAAGTTCCATTAACAATAAAGGGAATTCGAGATTATAATGAAGCTATTATTACGAAAGGCGGAGTATCTGTAAAGAATGTAAATCCTTCTACTATGGAATCCAAAAAAGTCAAAGGTCTTTTTTGGGCAGGTGAAGTCTTAGATTTAGATGCATTAACAGGTGGATTTAATTTACAGATTGCTTGGTCAACTGGTTATTTAGCTGGCCAAGCGTGAAAAGTAATTCTATGCCTTCTAAGTACAAAGGCCAAGAATTACTATGTTTCACGCGGAAGAATGCAAAGGACGCATTCTTCCAGAGTATTGCTTGTTAGCTAATGCCGCATACTGTATTGTTTGTGACGCTAGGTTACAGAAAGGTTAGACGAATATGAGTTATAATATTGCTATAGATGGTCCTGCTGGGGCGGGGAAAAGCACAATTGCAAAGGCCATTGCTAAAGGAATGAACTTGATTTATGTTGATACGGGAGCGATGTATCGTGCTATGGCACTTTTTATGATAAGAGAAAACGTTTCTTCTCAAGATGCAGAGGCTATTAGTATGAAATGTCAGAAAGCAGATATCACAATTGGCTATGAAAATGGAATGCAAATAGTCTATCTTAATGGGGAAAATGTGAATGAATATTTACGCCATGAAGAAGTAGGTAAAATGGCATCAATTACAAGTGTACAGCCTGCGGTACGTACCAAGTTAGTTGAATTACAGCAGGCGTTAGCAGCAAAAAGTGACTGCGTTATGGATGGAAGAGATATAGGTACTTGTGTACTCCCCAATGCGGATGTTAAAATTTATTTGACTGCTAGCAGTATGGTAAGAGCAAAAAGAAGATATAATGAGCTTACTCAAAAAGGTGAAAAATGTGATTTGCAGCAAATTAAGAAGGATATAGAAGAAAGAGATTATCGTGATATGAACCGAACAACATCACCATTAAAACAAGCGGATGATGCAATATTAGTAGATACTTCTGATATGTCAATTGAACAAGTTATATCTTCAATTATTGATATTTGTGAAAGAAAGAGAATCAAATAAAATGGAAATAAAGTTAGCAAAAAGCGCTGGTTTTTGCTTTGGAGTAAAACGAGCCGTCGAAAAAGTGTATGAACAAATAGAAACTGGGAAAACTATATATACTTATGGTCCAATTATTCATAATGAATTTGTGGTAAATGACTTAGCAGAAAAAGGAGTACACGTAATTGAGAACATAGAACAATTGGAAAAAATAGATTCAGGAACTATAATTATTCGTTCTCATGGTGTTGCTCAAAATATATATGACTATATAGAAAAAAAGGGGTTAGAGTGTGTAGATGCTACTTGTCCTTTTGTGAAACGTATTCATTCTATTGTTCAAAAACAAAGTGAATTGGGAAAGACTATAGTGATTGCAGGTAATGCAGGCCATCCGGAAGTGGAAGGGATTATGGGATGGTGCAGTGGTGATGTTGTAGTTCTGGAAAAGCCAGAAGAAATAGATATTACAAAATTTTCTAATGAGACAGAGATTTGTATTGTTTCACAGACGACATATAACTACAAGAAATTTCAAGATATAGTTGAAATTTTTGGAAAGAACGGTTACAATAGTAATATTGTGAATACTATCTGTAATGCAACAGAAGAAC
>CAZKGP010000163.1:0-5598 GCA_964552225.1 uncultured Acetatifactor sp. | reverse complement strand
AATTTCTAAATATGGTTGTATGTTGCTGTTAACCATCCATTGACTTAAATCTATACTAATTTGACTGATTTTTAGTTCGATTTCTTTTGCTCTATCAGCGGGTATAAAACTTTTGACTTTCGCAAGAGCGTTTATTAGTTCATCACCTTGTATCATGTTGGAAAAACTGGAAAGTCCTATCAGGATAGCGGAAAGATCAGTAGTTGAAAAGACCTTTCTATCAATCTTGTAATTCGGCATAATTTCAAAGCCACCACCCACACCCGATATTGAACGGATAGGTATACCTGACAAGTTAATAGCATCTATGTCACGATAGATTGTGCGTAGTGAAACTTCAAACATATCTGCTAATTCTTTTGCACTAATACGATCTTTATCAAGGAGAATCAAAACAATACTCATAAGCCTATCAACTTTCATTTAGTAATCACCTTTCTAAATTTTTTTTAATTATATATTGTTGCCATAATGGTGTCAACAATTGTTTGTTAAACTAAAACAGTAGTTAGATATACTGATAAGAAGAGAGAGGAAGTTATGATATGCAGAAAAAAGCCTTAGTAATAATTGATATTCAAAACGATATGACAAAGAATTACAAAGAAATAATCGGTAATATAAATAATTCCATAGATTGGGCAGTTAAAAATGATATTCATGTTGTTTATATTAGACATTATAATTTATCAGATGGAACCAGAACTTTTAAGCCCAATACACATGGGTCTGAATTGGCATCAGATTTGAATATAGTGTCAAATAATATTTTTGA
The DNA here is from genome assembly GCA_964552225.1 of uncultured Acetatifactor sp. Classification (GTDB taxonomy): domain Bacteria; phylum Bacillota; class Clostridia; order Lachnospirales; family Lachnospiraceae; genus Acetatifactor. Next base: position 4,823 of record CAZKGP010000163.1, on the reverse strand, counting down.
GAAATCAAAAGGAAATATATTAACAAGTGAGCCGTTTGCAGACTTTGTAAATAAAAATGGAATATCTGAATTCTATATAGCTGGAGGAGACGCTGTAGCCTGTGTTAAATCAAGCACATATAATTTAGCAAAAGCAAATTATAAAGTAAATGTATTAACAGATTGCATTACAAGCTATGATAAAAAGAAAATAAATGAAATGTTTCTATATTATGAAAGCAAAGGATGTAAACTTATTAGCCTATAAGATTTGTAGGGTGTCCTCCCCAAGACTATTATAACTACGTGTGTACAGTACCATCACATCATCAGTACACCGTCACAAGGTTTTCTCACTAGGATATGTGGGAAGACCTTTTTTCTATGGAGATGAGACCTTAAACAGCCCTTGAAAGCGTGAAAGCCTTTGCTGCACATGCTTTCAATGTTTAAGGGCTCATCGTAATGCCTTGAAAAGTGGGCTGCCCGCATATTCTAGTGGGAAAACCGCCAACGTAGTTGAGCATGTCTCTATATTTCTTAAGAATCAAAGCAATTGTTGAAGTTTTTTGCTAGGGTAGTTATAATGGTATGAAAGCAAAAATTTGGTAATACTTGTTATTATATATTACAAAAAAATAAAAGGACAAACTAAAATTATGAAAAAAATACAAATAAATTATCACTTCTGGTGGCGAGTGCTTCCGATTGTAGGTTTGATTGTTTGGGGAGCGCTTTGTATCACTAGACAGCTATGGTATGATGAGGCTTACTCCGCATCTATGATTTCTCATTCATGGTTTGATTTGGCTATGATTACAGCAAAGGATGACCATTCACCGTTTTACTATTTTTTATTAAAACTCTTTTATCATATATTTGGTGGAGGTACTAACTTTTGGTCCTTGAAGCTTATGTCACTGGCATTTATGGTGGGATATTTATTTCTAGGTATGTTTTATGTGCGTAAATTATTTGATGAAAAAATCTCTGTACATTTCATGCTGTTTTCAATTCTTATGCCTATAATGGCGGTACAAGCTGGAAATGTAAGAATGTATGCAGTTGCCCTCTTTTTTATCACATTAACGGGACTGACTGCTTACGATATTTTTCTCGAATCCACTCGAAAGAAGTGGATTGTATTCTGTTTGGCTAGTCTATGTAGTGTCTATTGCCATACGTTTTCTATGATTCAGACATTTTTTCTGTATCTCTTGTTTTTGGGAGCTATTTTATACACCAAAAAGAAACATTTGATAAAAGGATTTTTTACAAGCGGAGTTGTAGTTGCGGTACTATATTCTCCCTGGCTGTGGGTGACTTACCATCAAATGCAACTTAGAATCTTAAATGATTCAGGCGGAAGGTCTAAGGAAGCGATTCCTACCATCTATACATTTATGGATTACTGTAAAGAATGGTTTTCAGCTATGGAAACCCCAATTCCTATTGTTATATTTGCGGGAATGGGATTATTCCTTGTTTTGGGGTATTATGCAGTAAATTGGATGCGTCAAAATAAAAATTACGCTCCTGGGCTGGGGGTAGCAGCAATTGGTCTGACAGCTTTATTTGGAGTGCTTGTGTCTGTCTATGTAAATCCTTGTTTCTTAGGACGTTATGCCTTCCCTGGGTTTGGAGCAGCGGCACTTTTATATGCAGTAGGTATGAGTCAAATTCAATCTAAGAAGATTAAGGCTGGAGTTATTATTGTTGCATTAGGATGCTTTTTGCTTCAATATCAATCAGAACTTTCTTTGGAATATGACAATGGTCTAAAAACCTACGAAAAGTTTATAGAAGAAAATGTCAGTCCAAATGATAGTATTATGGGACCATCAGAGCACACCATATTTTTAAATGTATATCACCCTGATTTACAATATTATATTTATGGTTATAAATTATATAGCTTACCTTTTAAAAATACAGATTCTTTTACTGATTGGTCACAATTAGAAGAGCGGGATGGTAATGTTTGGTATATCTGTTTTGAAGGTGCAACTCCAGATAAAATGGAAGAAAGATATCATTATGAAGAAGCAATAAGTTTTCATTACATGTACTATGATTTTGTGATATACAAGTTGACTCATAAGTAGTGTAAGGAAGAGTTAGAGAGGACGATACGAAGTAATGAAAAGCTGGTTACAAGACTTTGGTACACTTTGTAAAAATAAACTTTATATTTTATTATTAAGCCTAACGGCAGCGGGAGCTTATGGCTTTATGATTACACATGAAACCATAGGAATTGATGATACACCATCTCTATACTATTTCCAAGATGGATTGGCGGCTATTGTTGGACGCTGGGTAATGTATTTGGTCAATAAGGTGGCTAATATTGCTGAATTTTCCCCCTTTTTAACAGACTTTGCGGGAGTTCTTATTCTTATGTTGGCAGTTACTGTGTGGTGTGTGCTCTTAAAAAGAATTATTGGGGATTGTATTCCTTTCTGGGGATATATATTATTTTCATGTTTATTCTTGTCTAATCCACTAATTAGTGAGGTATATACTTATTATTTGCACAATGGAATTGCAACAGGATATTTAATGTTAGGAATTAGCCTATGCTGTTTCTGGGAGGGAATAGTGAGGATGGATGAGGGAAGACCTTTTAAAAAGATGGTTACCCCTATGCTATATAGTTCGGTGTGCCTTTGGATTGCCTTGGGATGTTATGAATCCTTTATGGTAGTTTATTTGGTGGGAATTTGCATTGTTTTATGCAGTAGCAGAATTCAACAAAAATGCAAAAAAGTATTTAAAGCCCTTTTAATTGCGGCAGCCATTGGGGTGGTTGCCATAGTACTTAGAAGTTTTATGATTGCACTAGTGACTTTTGCGTTTGGATTGCAAGAGCTAAAAGATGCAGCTATTCAACGCTCTATTACAGAAATGGTAGGCTGGTTATTGGAGCCTGGAGCTTTTAGTGAATTTGGAATGGTCATAAAACGTATCTATTTAATGTATGGTGTATTTGGCTTTGCTTATTATCCCATTGCGGTGTATGTATTAGCGTCATTTGCTGTGGTGGTTATTACTATTTGGAATGCAATTCGTAAAAAAGATGGTTGGATTTTTATTTTAGCATTAGGAAGCTTTGTGGCTTCTTATTTGCTTATTATTATTGAGGGTAAGGCAACCTTGTATCGTTCTGCACAGTTTCTGCCTGTCTTTAGTGCATGGGGATTATTGTTGCTAATCTTGGCGATTCAAAATGTTAGGAAGAGGAACATTGGGAAACTAAAATTCTCATTTTTGAACCCCGTTATATGTATTATATTAAGTATTGTTTTATGGAATCAATGTGTAGAAATGAACAAGTGGTTCTATGTAGATTATCTGAAATATGAAGATGCTAAGAATACAATGAACTTAATTACTTATGAACTTGAAAAAGAGTTTGATACTTCTAAGCCAGTAGTATTTACAGGAACATATGAAATGCCAAATGGTATTTTAAAAGATACTTATATTCCCTTTAATTCCCCTACATTTTATAAAATGAACCGTTGGTCGAGTCTTGCGGGGGAGCATGTATTGGAGAAATTCTATAGAAAAAATGGTGTATGGGTAGCTCAGACACCATCACTTTCTGTTTTGGATTGGGCTCGATATGCATTTGACACAGATGAGGAATTAATTCGCTTTTTTGAAATGCATGGTCATAAGCTAGTACCATTACTCGACACTTCCATGTATGCCCCAGCAGAGGAATTTTCTTTAAAGCTTCCATCTTTTCCGGCGCAAGGCTCTATTGTAGATATGGGTGAGTATATTATTGTACATTTTTAAGGTGCTATACTCTTTGTGCAATCTGTGGTAAAATCAAGGGTAATATTTGGCATTTATTTTTGGAAAGGCATGTTTATTTAATATGAATGAAAGAATTTATGTGTGCCATACCTATTATCATGTGTATGTGACATTTTTAAAAGAATTAAGCCTTCCTAAAGCAAAAAGAGGACAGGCAACATTAGTCCTAAGCTCCCTATCTATTGATTTTGAGAAGCTCAAGGAGCGCGTGGAAAGTACTGGTTTATTTGAAGAAGTAATAGAGTTTGATGAAAAAAGAGAAGATTATTTTCCCCAGCTTGCTAAATGGAGAAAAGGAACCAATAATGCACTAGGAAATTTATGGTATCGTATCAAATTTACTAAGCTATATGCTAAGCTGGAAGCTCCATTTGTTCCAGTGGATTTTAGATTATACAAAGATATTTATGTATATTGCGATTCCGATCCTATTGGATATTATTTGAATCAGAATCGTATTTATTATCATGCTATTGAAGATGGACTAAATTGTCTTAAGAACTTTGATGCAGCAAGATATGATAATAGAGGGAATTTTAAGTTAAAGGTATTTTTATCCCAAACATTAAATCTTATTTTTGTGCAAAATGGATATGGTAAATATTGCTTGGATATGGAAGTTAATGATATCTCAGCTATTCATTATCCTTGCCCTAAGTATATTGAACAGCCTAGACACGAATTAGTGGAACGTCTTACACAAGAAGATAAGGACATTATCTTAAAAGCATTTATACGAGATATGGATAAATTAAAGGTTCAACTGGAAGATAGTAGTCATGTAGAAGACAAGATATTGATTTTAACAGACCCTTTATGCACATTAGACGTGAGGGAACAGATTTTTAAAGATATTATTACAACTTATGAAGCAGAGGGAACTGTATTTATTAAACCTCATCCAAGAGATGAATTGAATTATAGGGAAAAATTTAGTCAATATCCTCAATTTGATGCAACCGTTCCTATGGAGATGCTTAATTTTTTCCCAGGATTGCGGTTTAAAAAGGTGGTGG
>CAZKGP010000162.1:0-5603 GCA_964552225.1 uncultured Acetatifactor sp. | reverse complement strand
GTTAACATTAAACCAGTAAAAACCAGAATAATCACCATAGCGATAAACATATCTACAAGTAATTCCTTGGATATTAAAGAATTTACTTTTGTAATAACAAATACACTACCCAAAGAACCGTCGGAAAAATTAAAGTCTACTTGTTTAACATATTTATCAAAAGCATTGTAATAATATCCGGAATCCTCTCCTATATTCCCCTCTCCGTATTGGGGAAGCTTGTTAAAAATTCTCTTAGCTGCTACTTCATTACCAGTATAAAATATATCATTCTCTTTTCTTACTAAAATATAAGTAGACCTTCGCACAATATCAGAACTAATCTGCTCTAAATATTCCTTATTCTCTAGTTTGGAAGCATCTTTTTGAACTTGTTCACTTAATATTTTATAGGTATCATTGGCAGCATCCACAAATGTACCTACAGAATCCGATAGCATGGTATAATCCAATTCCTGAATCGGTGCTCCCTGTTTAAAATTCATAATGAAAATACCTATTATTATAAAAGCCATTACCGTCAGCCCTAGAGGCAATAAAATAATGGTGCCAAAGGTCACTTTTAACCGTGTCTTAAATTTCATAATAAATTCCTCTCTTTATTGAGATAAACTACAATAATTATACCACATTATCAGAATACTTTGTAAATTCCATAATATATTACCATTAAAAAAATCTAAAATATTTTTATAAAAAGTATTGACATATTTAATAATTTCTATATAATAAAAATAGTAATCATTATTGTTTTTAATTAGAGGGAGGACTTATGGCAACACTAAAACGCAGTAAGCAGCGCGATATGATTAAGGACTTTTTAATAAGTCGTAAGGATCATCCAACTGCCGACACAGTCTATATGAACTTACGGCAAGAGAATCCAACCTTAAGTCTTGGTACTGTTTATCGCAACCTTACCCTATTATCAGAAATAGGTGAAATTCAGCGATTACGTGTAGGCGATGGTGTCGATCATTTTGACGCAGACATTTCTTCCCATTATCATTTTATTTGTTCCAAATGTGGAAGTGTAATTGATTTGGATATGGAAGCAATTGACCATATTGCCGATATCGCAGGAACAAACTTTGGTGGACACATTGATGGACATGTAACCTATTTTTATGGGACATGTGAAAATTGTATCTAAGGAACTATCACTTTTATAAGAAGTGAAATAATAGCAATGAAGTATTGTAACTTAAAATTAAAAGTCAAAGAAAAGGAGATTCATTATGAAATTTGTATGTCAAGTATGCGGTTATGTTCACGAGGGAGATGCAGCACCTGCAGAATGCCCTGTATGTCACGTTTCTTCTGAAAAGTTTACAGCTATGACTGGAGACAAAACCTGGGCAGCAGAGCACGTTGTTGGTGTAGCTCAAGGCGTTAGAGAAAATATTATTGCTGATTTAAGAGCAAACTTTGAAGGTGAATGTACTGAAGTTGGTATGTATCTTGCAATGGCTAGAGTAGCACACAGAGAAGGCTATCCTGAAATCGGTTTATACTGGGAAAAAGCTGCTTATGAAGAAGCAGAACATGCTGCTAAATTCGCAGAATTACTAGGCGAAGTAGTAACAGATTCTACCAAGAAAAACCTTGAATTAAGAGTAGATGCAGAAAACGGTGCAACTGCAGGTAAATTCCACCTAGCAAAACGCGCCAAAGAACTCGGCCTAGACGCCATCCACGACACCGTTCACGAAATGGCAAGAGACGAAGCAAGACACGGCAAAGCTTTTGAAGGCTTGCTTAAAAGATACTTTGGCTAACCTACAAGCCGAATAATCAGAGAACAAAAAAGCGCCTTAGCAAATTTATTTGCAAAGGCGCTCTTTATGTTCACTGATTAAGGGGCGCCAGCCCCCAGCGAGATGCAACGAAGTGAAATCGAGCTGTTCGGCTTGGGACGTCTGCAGTTTTTTCTTCTCCCTACTCCCTACATCTAAAGCTAGCTCAGCCCCGCTGAGCCTAGCTTGCCCCCGTCACCAACTCACCACACCTCCTCCATAAAACACAAAAGAGTATATAAGACTATTTTTCCCACATCCCCTAATTATTTAATATAATCATTCGGCGTACAAGATAATATTTTGCACAATTTTTCAAGCGTATAAACCGTAATTCCCTTATTATGTTTTAAATTGTGAATCGTTCTAGCACTTATACCATGTTTATTAATTAGCGTATACGTTGTAATTTTACGTTCTTCCATTGTTTTCCGCAAAGATTCATAATTTACCATAAAAGCACCTACCTTAATATAATTTAACCTAATCCAAAGTACATACTAACTCCCATCTGTGAGCTTTAGCGCACATTCAAATCAGGATTGTGAAATGCTTTATTTCATACTGTAACTATGCATCAAAATCAAAATATGATAATATAAAGCGATAAGTAATATTCAAATTAAAAAATAATAATAAAGTCTTTACGGAGGACCTATGATTAGAAAAATAACTAAAAACGACATTACCGAATGTGCCAAAATCCTTTGTTCAGTCTACAACAACGAGATGTGGCAATGCAGATGGTCTTTAGATAAAGCAACAGATTATTTGCTTGATTATTTTGAAGCAAATAAATTTTTGGGCTTTGTATTAGTGCTTGACCAAGAGATATGTGGTGCCATATTCTGCCACGAAAAAATATGGTGGAACAATAGCGAACTGTATATTGATGAAATGTTCATCGATCCAAAATTGCAACGAAACGGCCATGGAAGTGAACTTCTTAAAGCAGCAGAAGATTTTATTGTAGAACATAATCTTGCAGGTTTCACTTTATCAACAAATCGCTACGCACCAGCTCCCAAGTTTTACACAAAAAATGGCTTTAGTGATTATAATCACGTCCTATTTATGGGTAAAGAAATCTAGCATGAATGAAGGAGTCTTTCATTTTGAACAGAAGAAAGAATATATACAATTCAATAATTTTTCCTATAATATTAGGTTTCATCCTAGGATTAACTGCAAAACTTGTAGACGTACCAGCCATTACTCATTCTCTTCCTATATTTGATGATATATTTGGACGATTTGGAGTATGGATTTTCACTGCCACTCTAATATCTGTTTTTTCATTTACACCTGTACGTGCAGCAATAAGAGTTTTTAGTTTTTTTATCTCAATGCTCTTAACATATTATATATATACTATTTTATTTCTAGGGTTTTACCCAAAATCACAAATAATTTTATGGAGTATAGTATCATTAATTTCCCCTATTTGTGGTGCGATTATGTGGTATGCACACCAACGCAATTGGTTTACAAACATTCTTGCTTCATTACCAATTGTAGCACTTTGTACAGAATGGTATATAACAGGAGAAGTCAATAGATTGCTTCTTCCAGTATATTTACTCATGATTATATTGTTATTAGTCTTTATACCTCAAAAGAAAAGACAATGTCTACCTATTATACTAATTTCAACTGTGATAACTTTTTTATTACTAAAAACTGGATTAATGGAAATTATTTACCGAAATCTATTAAATGCTCATTATTGAAGGAGGATTGTACAATGTCAGATAAATTCACCATAAACGAAACAATAAATACATTAAAAGCTATATTTGAAAAACATCAAAATGAAAGGATTTACGTGCTTGCAACCATATGTTGTGGCAAGACAACTCTAATTGAAAAAATGCCTAATTGTGTTGATATGGATACTATTGCATTTCTTAACATGACGGAAGAAGAAGCCGCACTCATAAGCCAAACACCATGGACTAAAGAAATGGGGGACGCTGTTGATCAGCTAGTATATAAAAATGTCAAAATCCAACCTGGGCATCCCGTATTTGGAACAGTCATAGTAGATTGCGAAGTAGTAGTATATTTAGATATTAGCGATGAGCTACTTGCTAAACACTGTGAAAAACGGAATGCCAGTTTTGCTGATGCTAAGAATATAAAGACTGCTATAGAAAAGGATTGGAGCAATCATAAAGCGCAAAATAACAAACTCTTTTATTATGTAACAATGTTGGAATAAAAATTTTGGCTTCCCAAATTATATGGACAAATATCCCTGCATTTGTGGCAAGCAATTCTCCAATTTTTCTTAATTTCATCCTCTCCAAATGCAAAATCCCAACAAGCTTGTTGCTTTATCTCTTGATTTTCCAAAGCATTTGCTGGGCACGCATTTACACACAAATTACAATCATTACATATTTGCTCTTTTAGATTATCAGGCTCTAACTCCTGTTCACACAAAACAGCTCCTAGCCATACCATACTGCCAAACTCAGGTGTTATAAGCAAAGAATGCCTGCCCATGGTTCCTAATCCTGCTGCTTGTGCAGCATGTTTTTGAGAAACAATGGATCGCCATCTTCCAGTATTATCATCCCATTCTGACTCAAGAGTAGGTATTGGAATACATAACACGTGATATTTTTCCATAGCAATACAAAAATCCAAAGCGATTGAATCCATTTTAGGAGTGATTGAATTTCTAACTCTTGTATAAGGCACGTGTGAATTACAAATCAATGTACCCACCGGAAATCTACATGCAAAAGATATTACTGACTTACAAGAAGGGAAAACATCTAATGGATGATACCCTTTAGGTGCTTCATTAAACCTATCAATACTTGCAATTCCACATAAATCAGCTCCTAACGAAAATAATATTTCTTTTACTTTCTTGCTATCCATTCTAATTTCCCTCTCATCTCTATTCTTTCCAATAATTATAACACTTTTTCGTGTTGAATATAAAAATTATTATTTAACAATCTTTCTTGGAATTTTCTAGAAAACAAAGTATAAACGACCACTATGCCGCAAAATAACATATGTACATATCTGATTGAAGTGCTAATCTCTGTTGTATATGGTGAAATTAACTGGCTCGTTAAGAGATTACTTAACATATGAGTCATTGCGCCTGCTAAAATACTTCGATTGGTACTTATATATACAAAACTTACAACAATACTAAGAAGCATTGTTGATGGAATAAATAATACTCCCTCCCAAAGTGAATTTTGCACTAAATCATACTGTGCCTGACCTGGTGTAAAATACCATGGCAAATGCCAAATTGCCCATATAAAACCTAGAATAATTGAGCCTCCATAAAATCCGTATTTCTTAATAAGCTTGTCAAGAGCATATCCACGCCAACCAAATTCTTCATTTAAAGGTCCTGATATAATACTAATCAATAGAATAACTAGAAACATATATGGCTTACCAATAATTATCTTTAAAAATAACATTTGGGGCATTTCCGCATGCATTACATTTACTCCAATATATATTCCGATAAAAGCAATAAAAGTAAAAAAAAGAACTAGTAGAATTATCCATTTTATTCCCATTTTCCTTAAACTAAAGCATCTATGAAAATAGTCTTTCCTCTCTTTTGAAGTATAAGTAAGAAGCACAAAAAACAACCCCACAACAGAGGGTGCACCGCCTCCAAAATAGAAAAGAAAAGTCCCTAAAGCAGTTTCCCTTATGCCTAATACGATAGGTGCAAATCCAAATCCCCATGTCCATAACAATGTAAGAATAAAAAAATAGCAAAGATATTTGCTACTATTCTTATGTGTTTTCATTTTGGTT
>CAZKGP010000161.1:0-5694 GCA_964552225.1 uncultured Acetatifactor sp. | reverse complement strand
TTGGAAATGTAATTCTTAAAATGTATGAAGGTGTAGGTGCAACTTTACTAAAGAAGGTTAAAAGTGGTATGATGTCATCTTTACGTAGTAAAATAGGTGCATTACTTGTTAAACCAGCACTCAAGGAAACATTGAAAGAGTTTGACACTAAAGAATATGGTGGTGCTCCGTTGCTTGGTTTAAATGGCTTAGTAGTTAAAACACATGGAAGCAGTAAAGCGGGAGAAATTAAAAACTCCATATTACAATGCATTACATTTAAAGAACAAAACATAAATGAAAAAATTAAAGAAAAAATTATTTTAGAAGATTAGGAAGAGGAATTGTTATGGTATTAGAAAAATTAAAAAAAGTGATTGCAGATGTATTGAATGTTGATCCAGAAGAAGTTAAATTAGAGTCGACATTTGTAGATGATTTAGGTGCGGATTCATTGGATGTATTTCAAATAATTATGGGAATAGAAGAAGAATTTGATATTGAGATTCCAGCAGAAAAAGCAGAAAAAATTTCAACGGTGGAAGAAGCTGTAGAGTTAATAAACAGTGCGATTAACTAAAACTAATTATTTAAGTATTCCTGAATATTACAATTTAGGAATACTTTGTTTTTTAATTCTAGATATAGAAATGGAGAGAGTGTTTTGAGCAAAAATACACTACTATTATTAGAAGAAAAAATAGGATATCACTTTAATGATATTTCACTTTTACAACAAGCCATTACCCATAGTTCATATACAAACGAACAGAAGATCAATAAAATAGGGAATTATGAACGTTTTGAGTTTCTGGGAGATGCCATTTTAGAACTTGTAACAAGTGAATTTTTATTTCATCAATATCCAAACATGCAAGAGGGTAAATTAACAAAAACACGAGCTTCTATAGTGTGTGAATCCTCATTGGTTTTTTGTGCCAAAAACTTAGAGCTTGGTGATTTTATAGTTTTGGGAAAAGGTGAAACGAGTACAGGTGGACGGTATCGAGATTCTATTATTGCAGATGTGGTAGAAGCTGTTATTGGGGCAATATATTTGGATTCTGATATTCAAAATGCAAAAGCATTTATTGATAAATTTATTTTATCAGATATAGAAGAAAAACAATTATTCTATGACAGCAAAACTAATCTTCAAGAATTATCTCAGGGGAAATTAAAAAAAGAAATTCAATATAAATTATTAGAAGAAATGGGACCTGAGCATAACAAAATATTTAAAGTGTGTGTGTTAATGGATGGTGAGCAGATTGGACAGGGGTTGGGAAGAACTAAGAAAGCAGCAGAGCAACAAGCGGCTTATGAGGCTCTTTTATCACTTCGTGATAAATTGTAATTGTAATAAAAAGTGAAAGTTACATAGGAGGGTATATGTATTTAAAAAGAATTGAGATACAAGGGTTTAAATCTTTTGCTAATAAGATTACCTTTCAATTTCATAATGGAATCACAGGTATTGTGGGACCTAATGGTAGTGGAAAGAGCAATGTTGCAGACGCAGTACGCTGGGTGCTTGGTGAACAAAGAATCAAACAGCTTCGTGGTGCTAGCATGCAAGATGTCATTTTCTCGGGAACAGAGACTCGGAAACCATTGAGTTATGCTTATGTTGCAATTACACTAGATAACTCAGATCATCAGCTATCTATTGACTACGATGAAGTTACTGTAGCAAGAAGAATCTACCGTTCCGGAGAAAGTGAATATCTAATTAATGGTACCCCATGTCGACTAAAGGATGTAAATGAACTTTTTTATGATACTGGTATCGGTAAGGAAGGTTATTCCATTATTGGACAAGGACAAATAGATAAAATCCTTAGTGGTAAACCTGAAGAACGAAGAGAACTATTTGACGAAGCAGCAGGTATTGTTAAATTTAAAAGACGAAAAGCTGCCGCTGTTAGTAAATTAGAAAACGAAAAGAAAAACCTTATTCGTGTAAATGATATTTTATCAGAGCTAGAAAAGCAAACTGGTCCTTTAGAAAGACAGTCTGAAGTAGCAAAAGTATTTCTTAAGAAAAAAGAAGAATTAAAAATCTTAGATATAAATGTTTTTTTGCTAGAAAATACTCGTATTAAGGAACAATTAGCTACAGTAGAAGAAAAATATAATATTTCCAATGATGAATTGCAGGAAACTACAGGAAAATATGAGCAAATCAAAGAAGAATACGAACGTATTCAGAATGAAATAGAATCTCTTGATATTGCAATAGAAGAAGCTAGGACAAATTTAAGCGACAATGGATTAATACGTGGAAAACTGGAAGGGCAAATTAATGTTTTAAAAGAACAGATTAATTCAGCTAAAGGTAATGAAGCACATTTATTAAAACGTCGGGATAATGTCCAAGCAGAAATCGATGATAAAAACAAAGATAAAAAAGGCATTCTTGCTGAAAAGGCAGAAATTGATACCCAAGTAAAAGAACTTACAGAGTCTCGTGATACGGCCAAAAAAACCTTAGATGAACTGCAAGAAAAAATTGCAGAATTAAATGGTAATATTGAGTCAGGTAAAAACACTATTATTGGTGAACTGAATCAACGTGCGACCATCAAGTCTAAAATTGGTCGTTATGATACCATGTTAGAGCAGATTAATATTCGGAAAGCAGAATTAAATTCTCGTTTACTTCGTGCCAAATCTGATGAGGTGGCAAGAGAAGAAAACATCAAAAAGCTAGAAGAAATTTTTAGTTCCATAACAGAAGAATTGCGTGAAATGACAATTTTGGAGTCTGCCAAAGAAACAGAACTAGAAAAGTTTCGTGGACTATTAACTGAGAATGATAATAAACTAAGAGAAACACAAACCAAATACCATCAGGAAAAATCAAAATTAGAAGCCCTATCTAATTTAACTGAACGCTATGAAGGATATGGCGGCAGTGTTAAAAAAGTTATGGAACAAAAGGATAAAGAAAAAGGTATTGTTGGTGTTGTAGCTGATATTATTAAGGTAGACAAAAAATATGAAACTGCTATAGAAACAGCTTTGGGTGGAAATATTCAAAATATTGTAACCAATGATGAAGAAACAGCCAAGAAAATGATTCGATTTTTAAAAGAGAATCGTCTTGGACGAGCAACTTTTTTACCTTTAACAAGTATTCAAAATCCACAAGATTTCAAGAACCCAGATTCTTTAAAGGAAAAAGGTGTTATTGGAATGGCGGATGAGCTTGTACATATAGATAGTAAATATAAAAATGTAGCAAAAGCTATGTTAGGCCGAATTGTTGTAGTTGATACTGTAGATAATGCAGTAAAAATTGCACGTAAATACTCTTATGGCATTCGTATGGTTACGTTAGAGGGCGAGCTTCTTGTACCTGGTGGTGCCATTAGTGGTGGTGCATTCAAAAACAATAGTAATCTACTGGGTCGCCGTAGGGAGATGGAAGAACTTAAGAAACAAGTAGAACATCTCTTACAAGCGATTGAACAGATTAATCAAGAAATTGAACAAATCAAGTCAAATCGTAATGAAATGCGAGTAGATTTAGCAACACTAAAAACCAATAAGCAGAATAAGTTTATTGAACAAAATACAGCAAGAATTAATGTTTCTCAAGCAAGGGAACGTATGGAAGAAGAGGAAGCTGGCTTCCATTCCTTACAGCATGAAGAAAAAGAAATTGAAGAGCAGATTCTCAAGATAAAGATTGATAAAGATTCCATACAAGAAGAATTGGTTACAAGTGAACAATTAGAAAAAAATGTACAAGAGCAAATTATAACCTTCCAAAAAGAATTAGAAGAAAAACGCGGTGGTGAATCAGAAGCTTCAGTCATGGTTACAGAATGGGAACTTAAAGTTGAAAAAATGCTTCAGACACAAGGATTTCACCAGATAAATATGGACCGTATTAATGGTGAAATAGAACGTTTTGTAAAAGAATTGGAAGAAATTAAAGAAGCTCTTGGACAGAGCACAGAAGATATACACGATAAAGAACAAAATATCATTGAACTAGAAAAAACCATCGTGGCTTCACAAGATGCTAAGACTGAATCTGAATCTAAATTGAAAGAAGATATTGTTCGCAAAGAAGAATTAAGTGGTAAACAGAAGAACTTCTTTAAGTCTAGAGAAGATATGTCAGCAAGAATGACTGTTCTTGACAAAGAAATCTTCCGTTTAAATGCTCAAAAAGAAAAATTAGAAGATTCTATAGAATACCAGATAAATTATATGTGGGATGAATATGAGATTACATTAAGCGATGCCACAACTATGCGTAATCCTGAGTTAATAGAACTTTCATCTATGAAACGGGATATTAGTGGTTTAAAAGAGCAGATTAAAAAGCTTGGTGATGTAAACGTAAATGCCATTGAAGACTATAAAAATCTTATGGAACGCTATACTTTCATGAAAACCCAGCATGATGATCTTGTAGAAGCCGAAAAAACACTAGAAGGCATAATACAAGAACTAGATTCTGCTATGCGTAAGCAATTTACAGAAAAGTTTGCTGAGATAAGCAAAGAATTTGATAAGGTTTTCAAAGAACTTTTTGGCGGCGGAAAAGGAACCTTAGAACTAATAGAAGAAGAGGATATTCTAGAAGCAGGTGTTCGTATTATTGCACAGCCACCTGGCAAAAAGCTACAGAACATGATGCAGCTTTCTGGTGGAGAGAAGGCGTTAACCGCTATTTCATTACTATTTGCAATTCAGAACTTGAAACCATCTCCATTCTGTCTTTTGGATGAGATTGAAGCAGCATTGGATGAATCTAATGTAGGAAGATTTGCAAAATATTTACATAAGCTAACAAAAAGCACACAGTTTATTGTTATCACCCATAGACGTGGTACCATGGAACAAGTAGATAGACTTTATGGAATTACCATGCAAGAAAAAGGCGTGTCGGCTTTAGTAAGCGTTAATCTTATAGATAAAGATTTGGAGGACTAAGTGTGGAGATGATTGGAAGGGTATATAAATGAGTGAAGAAAAGAAAGGCTTTTTTTCTAGATTAAAAGCAGGGCTAACAAAAACAAGAGAAAACATTGTAAATGGAATTGATTCTGTATTTAATGGTTTTTCCTCTATTGACGAAGAGTTTTATGAGGAACTTGAAGAAATTCTTATTATGGGCGATATTGGTGTTAATGCAACAACTGCAATTGTGAATCGTGTTAAAAAAGAAGTAAAAGAGAAGCATCTAAAAGAGCCTTCTGAGTGTAAGCAACTTTTAATTGAAAGTATTAAGGAGCAAATGAAGGTTGAAGAAACTGCATATGAATTTGAAGAGAAACAAGCGGTTGTGATGGTAATTGGAGTAAATGGTGTTGGTAAGACTACATCGGTAGGGAAATTAGCAGGAAAGCTCAAAAGCAATGGACGTGATGTATTAATTGCAGCAGCAGATACCTTTCGTGCTGCCGCTGGAGAACAGTTAGCTGAATGGGCTAAACGAGCAGATGTACCTATGATTGGCGGCGCAGAGGGCAGCGATCCTGCAAGCGTAGTATTTGATGCTGTAAATGCAGCCAAGGCACGAAATGTGGATGTATTGTTGATAGATACTGCGGGGCGTCTTCATAATAAGAAAAATTTAATGGAAGAGCTACGAAAGATGAATCGCATTATTGATAGAGAATTTCCAGATGTTCACAGAGAAAATTTCATTGTTTTAGATGCAACTACTGGTCAAAATGCTCTTGTTCAAGCTAG
>CAZKGP010000160.1:0-5757 GCA_964552225.1 uncultured Acetatifactor sp. | reverse complement strand
GTTATATTAGCACTTGTAGTAGCAGCTGTCTTTAAAACTGCATTTGTAGATAGCTATATGCTAGTAAAAACAATGGTAGTATACATGAGAGTTGCACCTTCAACTGAGATAACATTTGACCTTTACGGTAAATTATGTAAATTATCTTCTAAGTTCAAATCTTTATTTGGAAAAGCTCAAGAAGAAGGAAGTATTGTAGCAGAAGTAGAAGCTTAATCAATACATAATAATGAAGTTAAGAAAAGCGTGGTCCAGCGACCACGCTTTTACTGTTACCTACCATTCCCCCACAAGAGGTCTAGGAACCCTCCACCATTGTTCATAATCAGAGGTATAACGGCTTAACATTTGGCTGGAATCCTCTGGTGCATTGTAGGATGTCCAGTTTAAATATGCATCTACGAAAGCATCACAAGATGCATCATCCATATTTGCAATTAGATTAGCAGCCAATTCAACAATTTGATCAGGTTTATCCTTTGCAACAGAGACAAAATCCTCTAAACGTCGATTACTTGGGAAGAGAATTTTGTTTTGTTGGAGAATCATTCTATAGATACTATATATAATCTCGTTGATCACATGTATTTTCATAAATCCATCAATAGGGCAGGATTTCCAGAAGTAGTAATAATTAAGCCAAAAGTTACTATAAAATGATAACATTTTATCTTCATATTCAGACTCTTGGAACACTGATATCTTGGCAATAATCTCAGGAATACTATCATCTGTAGTATATAATACCTGACTAGAAAGAAAAGAATTCCTTGTAGGCTCATTGGCTTTTTGGGCTGCCTCTATTAAATAATCTTTTGTCATATATTTAATATCAAAATATCCCTCTTCATAAGTACACATTCCATGAATTGTTTCTGTTGTAGTATTTGTCTTTTTTCTTTCCTCATAGGCTTCCTCTGTTATAATCACCATTCCGTCAATATCGGAATCTGGTCGTGCGCAATTCTTAGGCACAGAACCACCTAGAACGACAGCAATTACTTCTGGTTTAGGAGCAAAAAAGTTCTTCATATTTTCAATCGATTCTTTGTGATGCTTATACATAGTTATTCTCCATTAATTGAAACATATATTTCTCAAATAATACGCCTTCTTGAAGTGGAACATTGGCTTCTTCTGTTCCTCGAATGCAAGTGGCTACAAAGTCTGCTGCCTTTTGAACAGAAGCGTTAATTGAAATGCCATTTAAAGCGTCAGCTGCTAAAACAGAAGCAAATACATCTCCTGTTCCTGGGCGTGAAGTTCCAGCAACTTCAATTTCATAAACACTTGGGGAGTTTTCAGCCCAAATATAATTAAAAAATGCAGTACAGTTACGGATTCCTGTAATTACAATTTTACTACTAGTCTTACACATCTTAGTTAGTTTTTTACAAATTTGTGCCAATTCTGTTTCGGTCCAACCGCTTTCTTTATAAGGCGTCTCGGTTAGTAGGCATGCCTCTGTAATATTGGGAGTGAGAATATCTGCATACTGCAGAAGTAGTTTCATTTTCTCAATATGTTCCTTAGTAATAGTAGAGTAGGTTTTACCATGGTCACCCATAACAGGGTCTAATATAAAGATGGCTTCCTGCATCATTTTGTTATGCAATACCTCTTCCACAATAGCAATTTGCTCCATGCTTCCCAGAAAACCACAGTATAATCCGTCAAAGGCAATGTTAAGTTTTTCCCAGCCATGTATAAATTCTCGCATATGAGGAGTGTAGTCATCAAAGTAGTAGGTAGGAAACCCTAAATGATTAGATAAAATAGAAGTAGGCACAGGGCAAACCTGTACCTTCATAGCACTGATAATAGGAAGTGCCACTGTTGTAGAACAGCGGCCAAATCCTGTAAAATCACTTATTAAAGCTAAACGGGGGATTGCCCCATAATTCATGTTGTTATTCATTGATTCATCCTTATTATTCAGAAACTGCTTCCTCTGGTGTGACTTGCACGAATAAGTCCGCTTTTTTAAGTGCTGGTCTAAGTGCCAAATAGAAGATAGAAGCAGCAAAGATAGCAACAACCGCATTTACACCAGTGGTAAGAGTACTTATTTTAGCAAGTGCTGCAGAAATTTTCTGTGGAACACCTAGCAAATACATCTTGTAGAAATATCCCACCACAGGATCAGCTACCACATTAAATCCCATACCACAGATAGAGGCGATAATGGTTGCACGTGTGACATACTTCATAGTATGAGCACGACTGATTTTAAAAATATTATGAGCTACAAACCCTACTATTAAACCAATACAGAGCTTCAAAAAGAAGGTTTTTGGAGCACTAGTTACATAACTAGTGGTTAAATCTGCAAGTGTCATACCGATAGCACCAGCCATTCCACCCCAATATCCGCCTAATAAAAGAGCACCAACTACACAAAATACGTTTCCAAAATGAAAAGCAGTTTTTTCAGGTCCTACAGGAATGTCAATTCGAAAAAATGTAAATCCTATATAACATAATGCAGTTAATAGACCTGCCTGTGCTAATTTTTTAACATCGGCTTTTTGAGAAGGTGTTAACCCCACTACAGCATTATACACCCCTTTTAATAATATTAAAATGCTAAAAAACAAAATTGTTAATCCATAAGAGTAAGGCTTTTCTAAAGATAGCTTTTCCTCTGATAAAGAATTTTTCTGTTCAGTTAATGCATCTAAATCACCTTCGGCGGTATTTGCTTCTATGGATTCAATTTGTTCCTTTACTGTTTTTAATTCGTTTCCTTTTTCAATAGATTGCTGATAAGAGGTGCGGTAAGCATATAGACTTAATACAATACCTAATACCAATAAAATCAAACTAATTATTAATAAACCATAACTTTTTTTCTTTTCCATAATGTTCTCCATTCTTGCTAATAAATATAAACATCATTATACCCAATAGTGGCATTGTGAAAAGTGCCAGAATGAAAAATATTCATATGGTCAGATTGGATAGTATATTAATCTGTTGCAATAATATTTATATTTCTATACAATAATAAAAGAAAGACACAATAAGGAGAAAGTTGCAATGAAAAGATATTATAAATATGTAAAGCCATATCTGCCATATTTTATTCTCGGCCCTATTTTAATGATAGTAGAAGTAATCGGGGAAATAATTTTGCCTAAACTTATGGCTAATATTCTCAATATAGGCGTAGCCAATCATGATGTTCCCTATATTTTGAAAACGGGAGGGATTATGGTTGTTATCTGCGCGATAATGCTTGCGGGCGGTGTTGGTGGAGCTTATTTTGGAATAAAAGCTTCTGTTAATTTTGCAACTGATTTAAGAAAAGACTTGTTTGCTAAGATCCAACAATTCTCCTTTTCCAATATAGATGAGTTTAGTACAGGATCGTTGGTTACTAGAATGACGAATGATGTTACCCAAATGCAGAATATGATTATGATGGCGCTGCGTATGATGATGCGTTCTCCAAGTATGTTAATTGGTGCAATCGTTATGGCATTTGTGATGAATGCTCAGTTGGCTCTTGTTTTATTAGTAGTATTACCTATTATGACTGTGGTAATTTTGATTATTATTAAAATAACTTTTCCACGTTTTGACAATATGCAGAAAAAATTAGATGCCTTGAACTCCAGAGTGCAAGAGTCTCTGACCAATATCCGCGTTATCAAGTCATTTGTTCGTGGTGATTATGAAGAAGCAAAGTTTGGAGAAAGCAACAAGGACTTAAAAGATGCGTCTATGAATGCATTTAATATTATTATTGTTAATATGCCACTTATGATGTTTGCAATGAATTTCACAACCCTTGCAGTGGTATGGTTTGGGGGTAATCAGATTCTAGATGGCCTTATGCTTCCAGGAGATTTAACTGCGTTCATTACTTATATCATACAAGTGCTTATGTCACTTATGATGTTGGCTATGGTTTTATTACAAGTATCTCGTGGTATCGCTTCTGCTAAACGTATCTTGGAAGTACTAGATACAGAAATAGATATTACAGATGAGTTGGCGAAGGAAAAGGATAAGACAGTAAATACTGGAAATATAGAGTTCCGTAATGCTAGTTTTTCTTACTATAAGAATAATGTTGAGAGTGTGTTAGATTGCATCAACCTTAAAATAGAGTCAGGACAGACAGTGGGAATCATTGGTTCTACTGGATGTGGTAAAACAACTCTGGTTCAAATGATTTCACGTCTTTATGATGTGGATGAGGGAGAAGTATTAGTAGATGGTGTGAATGTAAAAGATTATTCCCTTCGTAATCTGCGTGAGGGGGTTGGTATGGTATTGCAGAAAAATGTTCTTTTTTCCGGCAGTATTCTCAAGAATTTACAATGGGGCGATCAAGATGCAACAGAAGAAGAAATTCAACAGGCAGCAGATCAGGCCCAGGCGCATCAGTTTATTGAAGGTTTTACCGATGGATATGAAACAGAATTAGGTCGAGGCGGAGTGAATGTATCAGGAGGTCAGAAGCAACGCCTTTGTATTGCTAGAGCAATTTTAAAACAACCTAAAATATTGATTTTAGATGATTCTACAAGTGCTGTAGATACTATGACAGAAGCTAAAATACGTGAGGCTTTTCAAACTACATTAAAGAGCACTACTAAATTAATTATTGCACAGCGGATTTCTTCTGTAATTGAAGCAGATCAAATCGTCGTAATGAATGAAGGTAAAATCGTAGGACTAGGACTTCATAGTGACTTACTAGAAAACTGTGAGACTTACCAAGAAATATATTATTCACAAATAGAGAAGGAGGTAATCGCGTAATGGCTAGAGTGGGACATAAAAGACCTTCCAGACAAGCAGCTCAAGGCGAAGGCGGCAAACCTCGTAACATTAAGAAAAGCATAGGTAGAATAATTGGTTACCTTAAGGGAGATATTTTTCTTCTCATATTAGTTTTTGTATTTGTAATTCTTGGAACGGTTTCTATGCTGGCAGGTTCCTATATGCTTCGTCCTATCCTCAACAATTTAGTTGCAGGAAAAGGAATTCCAGTGTTGATTCAAGGATTGGCAATTATGGCAGGAGTGTATTTAGTAGGAATTGCAGCACAGTATTTACAACAGCGTATTATGATTGGCATTTCTATGAAGGCATTACAAAAGTTAAGAGATGATTTATACCAAAAAATACAGCAATTGCCTGTTCGCTTTTTTGATACCAATGCACATGGTGATATTATGAGTCGCTTTACCAATGATGTGGACGCTGTTGGTGAAATGATGGGACATACAGCGGTGCAGATTATTTCAGGAAGCATAAGTCTTGTGGGTACATTTGCACTTATGTGTTATACCAATATTCTGCTTACCCTATTAAGTGTGGTTATGATACCACTTATGATTTTTGCTGGGCAGATGGTAGCAAAATGGGGAAGACGTTACTATCAAGGACAGCAAGCCGCTCTTGGTGCTGTGAATGGATATATAGAAGAAACTGTTTCAGGACAAAAGGTAGTAAAGGTTTTTTGCCACGAAGATATTGCAGAAAAAGAATTTGGTGTATTAAATGATGAACTTAAAGGTACACAGAGTAAGGCACAATTTGCAGGTGGTATTATGGGACCTGTAATGACTTGTCTGAGTCAACTTAGCTATTCTGTAGTTGCCTGTTTTGGAGGAATCCTTTGTGTACTAAGAGGCTTTGATATCGGTGGTTTTACTATTTTTGTTGGTTATTCCAGACAGTTTGCTCGTCCAATTAATGAGCTTGCAATGCAAGTAAATACTATTTTTGTAGCGTTGGCTG
>CAZKGP010000159.1:0-5767 GCA_964552225.1 uncultured Acetatifactor sp. | reverse complement strand
AGGCTATGACACAGCAAATTGGGTATTAATGGATTATGGCGATGTAATAGTACACGTATTTGACAAAGAAAATCGTTTACTATATAACTTAGAAAGAATCTGGAGAGATGGTAAAACAATCTCAATAGATGAATTGAAATAAATAATAACTTTTAAAATACCTCTTCGCACTTATATATACTAGCGAAGAGGTATTTTATATGGAGAAAATTAATCATTAGTTCTATCGGATAATCTCATATAGAAAGTAAGTAGATAGAGACCACTTAGTCCTACTAAAACATATACAATTCGTGATAACCAAGACATATCACCAAATATAAATGCTACTAAATCAAAACGAAACAATCCAATTAAACCCCAGTTTATTGCACCAATAATTGCTATTGTTAGTGCAGTAGCATCAAGAATCTTATTTCTCATATTGCCTCCATTCAGCCATTTGGCTTGATTTTGTTTTTATTATTATTACCTAAAATAATAATATTATTTATCAGTATGAAAAATTTTTTATAAATTTTATGTATTACTTATAAAAACGAAAAATTCCAAAGACTTTCCCCAATATTGTGCAGTCCTCTACAATAATGGGATCCATCGTATCATTTTCTGGTTGCAATCTAATATGTCCCTTTTCTTTATAGAAAGTTTTAACGGTTGCAGAATCATCAATTAAAGCAACAACAATCTCTCCATTTTGTGCTTCTGATCCAGAATTAACAAACACGCGATCACCATCAAAAATCCCAGCATTAATCATAGATTCGCCTCTTACATTTAAAATAAAAGATTCGCCCTTGGGCACAATATCTGCTGGAACAGGAAAGTAATCTAATATATTTTCTTCCGCAAAAATTGGTTGACCAGCCGCAACATTACCAATAATTGGCAGGCTAACCATTTCAGTACGTACCATTTGAAAGCTGTCATCACATATTTCAATAGCTCTAGGCTTTGTAGGATCACGACGAATATATCCATTTTTCTCTAATGTTTCTAAGTGTGAATGAACAGAAGATGTGGATTTTAAATTAACTGTTTCGCAAATTTCACGAACAGTAGGTGGATATCCCTTTTTTAATATTTCTTCTTTTATATAATTTAAAATTTCTTGCTGTTTCGGTGTGATCTTACCATATGCCATTATATTTCCTCCAATTTATACTTAGTATTTAATACTTTTTTAAAGTATAGCATAGCAAAAAACAAAAAGCAAACATATATTCCAAAAATATGTTCGATTTAAGCTTGACAAAGGAACAACTGTTCGGTAAAATAAACTTAGAACAAATGTTCTCGAACGTATTTTCTTAAATATAAACAATATTATCAAATATACATTGTATTGATAGGAGTGAATATAATGAGTGTACAAATGAATAAGCCAGCAATGACAGCAAGAGAATTTCAAACATATAAAAGAAAGCTTAGAAGAGAACGTGAGCTTCGCAATAAATTTTTTCTAGTTATTTTAACAGTAGTTTTAATATTATGCGGTGTATTATTTTATCATTCTATCCAATCCCAAGCTAACGATGGAATTGACAATATTTCATATAAATATTTTTCAAGTATAATGGTTAATTATGGTGATACACTTTGGAGCATAGCAGAAGAGTACTC
The DNA here is from genome assembly GCA_964552225.1 of uncultured Acetatifactor sp. Classification (GTDB taxonomy): domain Bacteria; phylum Bacillota; class Clostridia; order Lachnospirales; family Lachnospiraceae; genus Acetatifactor. The sequence goes on along the minus strand of CAZKGP010000159.1, from coordinate 4,144 downwards.
GGATGAAAACTACAAAAGTAAATCAGACTATATCGCAGAAATTGTTCAAATCAACCATTTAGCTGATGATGAAATTATTGCTGGGCAACATATTATTATCCCTTATTATGCAAAGGAATTTATTAAATAATAGACTAAAGCTGAGCAATAAATAGAAGAGTAGGAATAGGAATATCCTATTCTTGCTCTTCTCGTAACCTAACTTTATTTGCTGCTTTACGGCGTCTTTCATCTTCAATTGCAGCATAATGACGTCTTGTAGTATTTACATCTGTATGCCCAAGAACATCCGCTACTAGATAGATGTCACCAGTTTCTTTATATAAAGAAGTACCGTATGTACTTCTAAGCTTATGAGGGGTTATGTTTTTAAGCGTTGTAACCCTGGATGCGTATTTCTTCACTAAATTCTCTACAGATCGTACTGTAATTCTTCGATTTTGCAAAGAATAAAATAGTGCATTTTCATGTCCCTCTAATGGTACAATATATTCTCGTTGTTCCAAATAATCCAATAAAGCAGTTTCAACCTCATCTCCAAAATAAATGACTGCTTCTGAACCGCCTTTCCTTCTAATTTTAATTCCATTTGATTGAAAATCTACATCCGTTAAATCTAATCCTACACATTCTGATACTCGTATACCTGTACCTAATAGTAGCGTTAACAATGCAACGTCTCGTACCTTTGTTTTTTTATGATATTCCAGTTCTTTTTTTGTAAGCTTTACACCATCTTCAACTTGATCTAATAAAATGGCTACTTCATTTGGTTCAAGTCTTACTATTTCTTTTTGATGCCTTTTAGGTAATGGGACTAAAGCAGCTGGATTTTTTTCTATTAATTCGTTCTCAAAGAAATAATTATAAAAGCTACGAAGAGAAGCTAGTTTACGTGACTTTCCTCGCTCATCATTAGTAATTTCTTTACCATTCTTTTCATATAACGTTATATATTCAAGATATTCCTCTATATCCATACGTGTTATTTGATCAAGCAACGAGATAGGGTAGTCAACAATCTCCATTTTAGAATAGATACTATTTTGTTCATGTATAAATTCAAAAAACACGCGCAAATCATATGCATATGCCAGTTTTGTTCTAGAAGATGTATATTCCTCAATTCCCCTAAAAAATGTGCGACAAAATTTAGGCAAGGTATCTAAAACCAAACGTAATTTTATTATATTTTTTCTACTTTGTTCATCATGATAATTCTTTGTTTTATTGTTTTTTGCTGCCAAAATATTCTGACCAACCTTTCATATTTCCACGTTGTATTGCTGTAAACATGCGCTCCTTTACACCAGGATTTTCTAAATTTAATTGTCTTAAAAGATTTTTTATATATTCTCTTTTAGTATATCCATCTACAGGACAAGGGCTTTTAACAACCGGAACATTATACTTATTTACAAAACCAATAACATCCGCCTCATTCATATACATCATTGGTCTAATTACTGTTAAATCCATCCTGTCTAAATAAGTAACTGGTGCAAATGTGTGTAGCCTTCCCTCAAATATCAATGACATTAGCATGGTTTCTACTACATCGTCTTTATGATGAGCATAAGCCACTTTATTACATCCAGCAGCTTTAATACTTTCATTCAAAGCACCTTTACGCATTTTGGCACATAGTGAACACGGATTACTTTCCTTACGTTCATTAAAAATGATATTGGCTATATCTGTTTTGACTATAGTATATTCAACGTTTAATTCATCACATAAATCTTGAATTTTATCTAAGTTAAGATTATCAAATCCCAAATCTACTGTAACTGCATGAATTTCAAATTTCTTAGGATAAAAACGCCTCAAATCACTAAAGGCATGTAGGAGAGTAAGACTATCTTTTCCACCTGAAATACCAATAGCAATTTTATCTCCCTCCTCAATCATATGGTAGTCATCTATAGCTTTTCTAACAAAACTTAATACTTGCTGTAATTTCATATTATTTTAAAGTACCTTTCAATTTATAAATTAGTTTCTTTTGTATCTTATTGTATCTTTTTTAAGCTATAGATACAATAGATATAACTTTTAAATTTAATTTTTATTCACTTGTTATTATATATAATAAAGTGTATCCTAAATATAGAAAACGAATTAGAGAGGTTGTATTATGAAATTTAATTGGAAAAATAAATATATTTGTTGGGGATTAACTGCATTTGGTGTTGTTGTTGCAAGCATTTGTTTTTATTATCTTATTTTTCATGTATCTAGCCTTGCAACAGGAATCAAAAAAGTCATGGAAGTCTTTATGCCAATAGTATTTGGCTTAGTAACAGCATATTTGCTAACTCCTGTATTAAATAAAATCGAATATGCATTGCTAATTCCTTTATTTGATAAAATGAAAATTAAAAATACCCCAAGAAGAAACAAAATAATAAGAATTATCAGTATTACAACTACAGTATTAATATTTTTCTTATTAATATATGGCCTTATTGCCATGTTATTATCACAAATAATACCAAGCATACAAAATATTGTTTTAAATTTTGATACTTACATTAACAATTTTACTAAGTGGCTTAACCAGCTATTATCAGATAACCCATCAATAAAGGAAAACACCTTACTTCTCGTTGATCGTTACTCTGTTGAATTAGAAAATTTACTTAACAATACAATTTTATCACAATCTAGTGCATTATCATTAATTAAAACGGTATCCTTAAGTGTTATTAATACAATCACTTTTTTATGGGATTTTATTATAGGTTTTGTTATATCTATATATGTTTTGGCCAGCAAAGAGAAGTTTGCAGGACAAGCTAAGAAGATAGCATATGCTATCTTTAGCAAAAATTCTGCCAACCAATTGATTAAGAGCTTTAGATTTACCCATAAAACTTTTGCTGGTTTTATAAGTGGCAAGATAATAGATTCAATAATAATTGGCATATTATGCTTTATATGTACTTCTTTTATGAACATTCCTTATGTGGCTTTAGTGAGTTTGATTATTGGCTTAACTAATGTAATTCCTTTTTTGGGTCCGTTTTTAGGAGCTATTCCTACAACAATATTAATATTTGTTGTAGATCCAACTAATCCATTAAAATGTGTGTATTATCTTATTTTCATTTTAATATTACAACAATTTGACGGCAATGTTCTTGGACCTAAAATTCTTGGTGAGTCTACTGGTATTACTGGTTTTTGGGTTATCTTTTCAATTACTTTATTTGGAGGACTCTTTGGTATATTAGGAATGATTGTAGGTGTTCCTATCTTTGCTATCATATATTCAGGAATTAAGGCATTAACAAATACAGCGTTAAAAAGAAAAGATATGCCAGAGGAGACAAATCTCTATTTGGATGTTGAAAAAGTTGATGAATCTGGAAACTTCTATCAATATACTCCAGACTTTAAAAAGAGAAGAGAAGCACGACCTAATAAAGAAAAATCTAAGCATAATAAAAAAGAGAAATAAAAATATAATCAAAAGAAAGTTAATTAATAAATATGAAATTAGTAATTCAAAGAGTAAGTGATGCAAACGTAATGGTTGATCATAATATAATCGGTTCAATTAATAAGGGATTATTGGTTTTTGTAGGTATCAGCAATACTGATAATAAAGATATCGCAGATAGAATAATTAAAAAGTTAATTGGGCTTCGTATTTTTGAAGACGAAAATGGTAAGACAAATATAGACTTAAAAAGTGTGAATGGAGATTTACTTATTGTTTCTCAATTCACGCTCTATGCAGATTGTAAAAAAGGTAATAGACCTTCATTTATTAATGCTGGTAATCCAGAAATGGCTAACCGATTATATGAATATATTATAGAGAAATGTTCCAGTGAAATTGAATGTGTTCAGCATGGATGTTTTGGCGCCGACATGAAGATTCAACTGACTAATGATGGTCCATTTACGATTATACTAGATTCTAATGAATTGGGCTTTAATAGCTAAATGCATAGAATACCGAACCAACTATTCGTTAAAGCTGTCTTTTGCGAATAGTTAGATGTCTAATATCACTTACTCTCCATAATAAAGATGCCTTCTCCTTGTTGCCTCATAAAACGCATCTAAAGTATAATCAATGGATTATCATTATTATTCATCATATCATAGACACCCTTTATTGATTTTAATGCCA
>CAZKGP010000158.1:0-5802 GCA_964552225.1 uncultured Acetatifactor sp. | reverse complement strand
CATCCATAATTCCCATAAATACAGGTACCTCTGTTTCCATATCCATTAACATATAAATAAAAGGCTGGTCGAAGAATAAATCAGTGGATTTGGGTTCAGCTCCCCCTGCCTTCATTATCACTTGTGTTGCAGCGGCAGCTTCAGTACCTTTTTCCTCTACTATAATAACAGATTTTTGTTTTACTAGACTAACATATAGATTATCGCCATTTTCCATTTTTCCTAATTTAGTTAAATCAGCAAAGTTAGAATCAAATAGCAGTTTCATACCCATATTAATTAAACTAACATTTAAAGTTTTATCAAAGGAAACTTCAAATTTGGGAAGCATTAAATTAATAATCATTTGGGATTTATCGTTCAATAAAGTAGATATTTTATCTGGGGTAAGCTGAGTATATAAATCTCTTACTGTTGCATTGTTAAGGGGTTTTAGTGCCACAAATGCAAGATTGCTTTCTATATAAGGAAGAACTATACCCTCTACAGTATCATCTTTTAAATAATCAAATTGTTCCCCATTTTTATGCATCATATCCACAGTAATAGTTTCCCCAGCAGTTGTGGTAAAATCATAATCTATGGTACCCCTTTGGAGAAAAGGTTTTTCCCAATCACCCTTAAAATAAACAGTATTAAATAATGCTAATTTAGTTTGTGGATCTAAAGGTTCTTCTAACATAGTAGGAATTAATCCATTTGTTTTTTCGTCAATCCAATGATTTATTTCTTTTTGTGTGTCTACAGTTTCTAAAGAAGTAAGATGAACCTCCCCATTAAAGGTATCAGAGATATAGGAATTCCATACATCTTCTGGAATAAATTTATAATCTAGCCATGCAGAATTTGCAATATTTAAGGTTACTTTTTTAGAGGTAGAGGGAAGTCGGCTCATTAAGTCATTTGATAAGCTTAACATATTTTCCCCTAATACAGAATTACATTCTTCTCTTGTTGCACCATCTGCTCCAATGCCTACCATAGAAAGTGCCAGATATGCGGAAACAGGTGATAAAACAGGGTTTGTATCTTCTATACTTTGTTCTAGAAGTTGATAGCTAAAGTTTATAACTGGATCATAGGAATCTATAGGATTTATAGTATCTGTAATAGTTCCATTAATGGTATCTACAATTTTATGGGAATCTGTATTTACTTCATTACGGCATCCTATCAAAAAAGTAGTTATAGTAAGTATAATCAAACCTATTTTTATTTTATTTTTTTTAATATGTCTTCCCTCCTATCCTTGTTCTGCGCAAGGGTCATCCATAATTCCCATAAAAATAGGTACCTCGGTTTCCATATCCATTAAAATATATATAAAAGGCTGGTCGAAAAATAAATCAATGGAATCTATATCAGTGATTGCTAACATTTCCCGAATTGATACTTGTGTTGCGGCAGCAGCTTCAGTACCTTTTTCATCTACTATAATAACAGCTTTTTGTCTTACTAGACCAACGTATAAATTATTATCATTTTCCGTTTGTCCTAGTTTAGATAAATCAGCTAAGTTAGAATCAAATGGTAGTTTCATTCCCATATTAATTAAGCTACTATTTAAGATTTTATCAAAAGAAACTTCAAATTTGGGAAGCATTAAATTAATTGTTTTTTCTGACTTTTCATTTATTAAAGAAGATATTTGTTCTGTGGTAAGCTGAGAATATAAATCTCTTACTTTAGTGTTGTTGAGAGGTTTTAGTGCTACAAATGCAAGGTTACCCTCTGCGTAAGGAAGAATTACGCCTTCTACAGTATCATCTTTTACATAATCAAATAGTTCTTCACTTTGATGCATCATGTCTACGGTAACAGTTGTTCCGTCAGTTGTGGTGAAGTCATAATCTATAGTACTTTCTTGAAGAAAAGGTTTTTTCCAATCACCTTTAAAATAAACGGTATTAAATAATGCTAATTTGGTTTGTGAATCTAAAGGTTCTTCTAACATAGTAGGAATTAGTCCATTTGTTTTCTCGTCAATCCAATGATTTATTTCTTTTTGAGTATCTACTGTTCCTAAAGAAGTGTGGTAAAACTCCCCATTAAAGGTATCTGAGATATAGGAAGTCCACATATCTTCTGGAATAAATTCATGATCTAGCCATGCAGAATTTGCAATATTTAAGTTTACCTTTTCAGAAGTAAAGGGAAGTCGGGTCATTAAGTCATTTGAAAGACTTAACATATTTTCACCTAATACAGAATCACATTCTTCTCTTGTTGCACCGTCTGCTCCAATGCCTACCATAGAAAGTGCTAGATATGCAGAAACAGGTGATAATACAGGATTTGTATCTTCTATGTTTTGTTCTAGAAGTTCATAACTAAAGTTTATAACTGGCTCATAAGAATCTATGGAATCTATAGTATCTGTAATAGTTCCTTTATTAGTACTTTGTTGTGTTTCTTGTGACGTTTCATTATTGATAGAATTGTCTTCTTTACTACATCCAACTAAAAAGGTAGTTGTTATCAGTATAATTAAACCTAATTTTATATTTATATTTTTCATAAATCCTCCCATTTTTGTTACTTTTACATATCACTTAAGAAAGTAAATAGATAACCATAATTTTTATCAGGAACAAACTGTTCTAACTCTTCTTGGGTAAAATATCCCATTATGTTATTATTGGCTTTTTCTACATCATAACCAAGTATTTTTAGTCGTTCTAATTCTTGATTTAATAAGTCATTTTCCTCAGTGTTATCAGATGAATCATTAAAGCGTAGTGAACAATAGTTAGATTCACCATTTTCACCTTTTACGTCTCCAAAGACTGCTACTACAACATAATATAATACATCTTCACCTTTATGGTTTTCAATTTCTGTTTTTAGAAACTCGTGATAGTTATAAGTTCCTTTTTCTGATGAGGCATAACAGATTATCTTATCCACATCTGATTCATATGAGTTGACTATTTGATATTGTCGCCTTCGTACCAAAAGGGCATTATCTTCAGTTCCAGAGGTCAAAGATTCTTGAATTATTTTATTACCGTTTTCCTCATCTTCTTCAAATGCGGTATCCATATTTTGTTGTGCCATTATTGAATCTTCTATGGCACCGTCCATGTTTCCTGCAACATCATTTTTTGGGGCTTCATCATTCGCTTTCTCTGCAATTTCACTTTTAGCTTCTTCTTGGAATATTGCTTCTGGATAAACACTTTCCTTTTTGGAAAATTGATTCCACGGCTGTATTATGGTAATGGTAACACCAATGATAAAGACGCATAGCACACATGCTATCATAGCATTCCACTTTCTAATGTAGAACGGAAAGGTTTTAGTCTTCTCTTGTATGTAGCATGTACTGGCTTCTTGCACAAGTGCATCATCAATATATTCCATGCATTTTAAAAGATCTTTTCCTCTCATAATGCGATGCCCTCACTTTCTAAATATTCACGTAAAGCATTTCTCATACGGAATAATGTTGATTTAACTTTACCCTCACTTACATTAAAATAAAGCGCAATGTCCTTCACTGAATCCAAGTACCAATATCTGCGAATAAAGATATTGCGTTTTGATTGAGATTGGCTATACAAAAATGCACTAATTGCTTTTCCAATTTCTTCATTTTCCATTCTAGCTTCATAATCATCTGGAGCAGGAATACAATTTTCTATTTCTGCACTTAATTCAACAATTGGTGCATTACGTTTTTTGGCTTTAAAATAATCTAATTTGCCAAATGCAAAGTTTCTAGCAATCTTTGCTAGATAAGCAAAAAAGTATTGTGGCCTTTTTGGGGGAATTGAATTCCATGTAGCATGATAAGTATCATTCAAACATTCTTCCGTATCTTCTTCACTTCTTAAAATGTTTTGTGATAAGGAATATAGCTGTCTTCCGTATTTGTTGGAAGTTTCTGTGATTGCGTTTTCAGATCGTTGCCAATATAGTTCGATAATTTCTATGTCTTCCACAGTAGGTCCTCCCTGTTCTTTATAAGTCCTTACAATATATATAAGGGATTATTTTTATATTGGTTGCATAAATTTGGAAAATTGTTGCTTTATTAAAAATTATATGATATTCTTGCAAAGATGCAATCTAAATTGCATAAAAAACGAATAAAAACATCTTAGGTGTCGGAAAAGATAAGTTCTTGTTCCGATGAAAAGGGAAGCAGGTGTAAATCCTGCACGATCTCGTCGCTGTAATAGTGGAGTTCTATTTCTACTGTATCCTATAAAAGGGTAAAGTAAACATCACTGAATATTAATGAGCTAGAGGGAGCTTACTCACTCTTAGCGATATTTGGGAAGATGAAATAGAATGAAGATACTTGAGTCAGAAGACCTGCCTGATTTGTATACTGTAAGACCACGAGGAATTGGTTAGTATGGTTTCATAGGTGTATTGTTGTATTAACAGCAATATGCTGTTTGAATGCATTCTAATGAATAAAAGTATGAACCTTCTACGTGAGTCGCAGAAGGTTTTTTTATTTTATAGGAAAATAATGCAATTTAATTGAGTAAGTAAAGTGGCGACTATGACGCAGAAAAGAGGAGAAAATGACAACAGAAAAGAAATCAATGAAAAAAATACTGCTTGGATTAGCAGCACTTGTAGTAATTATTGTAGCATTATTTTTTGCATACAAGACATTTGGTGCTAAGCCAGTAGAGGGAAGTAAAGCAATTAGTATTGAAGTAATTGGAAGTGAGCAGACTTCAAGTGTATATGAAGTAAAAACAGATGCTGAATATCTTCGAGGAGCAATGGAAGAAGCAGAAGGCCTTACCTTTGAAGGTGATGAGAGTGAATATGGATTGATGATTCATACAATAAATGGGGAAACTGCTATTTATGAGGATGGTGCATACTGGGCTTATTATGTAAATGGTGAATACTGTAACTATGGAATTGATACTCAACCCATAGCAGATGGTGATCAATTTAAAATTGAATATACTTTAGCTACAGAGTAGATAATTGTAATTAAGAAGGAGGTGTCAGCTTGCATACAAAAAATAAATTTATAATAAAAACTAAAGATATTGCTTTAATTGGAATGATGGTTGCAGTTATTGAAGTATGCAAGGTGGCTCTTGGTTTTCTACCTAATATAGAGTTAACCACCTTTTGGATTATTATGTTTACTTTGTTTTTTGGCAGAAAAAGTGCATTGGTGGTTCCAGTTTTTATATTAATAGAAGGAACAATGTACGGCTTTGGAACTTGGTGGATTATGTATTTATATATATGGCCATCTCTTGCCCTTATAACATGGATTTTTAGAAAACAAAATAGCATTTGGTTTTGGAGTATTTTATCTGCATTGTATGGCTTGTTTTTCGGATTCTTTTGTTCATTTCCTTATGTAGTAATCGGAGGAGTAGATGGTGGAATCAAAAATGGCTTGTATGCGGGGTTTACTTGGTGGATAGCTGGGATTCCATGGGATATTGTGCATGGAATAGGTAATTTTGTATTAATGTTATTTTTATACTATCCAGTAAGAGCTATTATGAAAAAAATTAACATACAATAGTATTAATCTTCATCATCATTTTTAAAAGACCGCTGTAGGGCGAAGATAAATTCACTTCCTACCCCAGTGGTACTGATTACATTAATATGCTCTCCATGAGCATTGATAATTTCTTTAACAATAGCAAGTCCCAGTCCAGTTCCTTTCTTATCCCTTCCACGTGATAAATCAGATTTATAAAAGCGATCCCAAATCATCTTTAAGTCTTCTTTTGGAATACCAATACCAGTATCTTTAATAGAAACAAAAACTCTATTTTTTTTCTCAGAGGTTTCTACACGTAT
>CAZKGP010000157.1:0-5841 GCA_964552225.1 uncultured Acetatifactor sp. | reverse complement strand
AATAGCTTCCTGCTTCTTCTTCCATAATATCACTGATTTCAATATCAATATTCCAACAAGTATCCACCCGGCTAATTAATTCCCTCACCTTCTGGGCTTCCTCATCATTAATTCCCTCACTTCTATATACGAAATCTGCATATCCATAATTTCGAGATAAATTTTTCATATTAGAAAATTGCATTTCCATGGCATCCTTCCTAATAGGAAAATCTGCATTTAAGTTAATCGCAATATTTTCTTGAACTTCTTTAGATAAAAGAGTACTTATAAAATTCCAAGCAATCTCTTTATCAGCACATTTTGAGCTAATCGCAAAAATATTGGAAGAAAATGCTACATTCCCATTACCATTTTCCAATGCATGACCTACAAAGCTAACAGACTCACCAAACAAAGTAGAGAATAGTTGGTAACACGCACCATTAGAGACATGGGCATCATACAACATTATTTCATCATCTGCCATTCTCTGCGACAAGCTTTTGTTTTGAACAGGTGTACCATCATCCTTAAACCGATTTGCAAACTCAAGCATCTTAATAAATAATTCTCGATTAAAAGGCTTCTCCATATTATTATAGTCAATCAATTGATCAACATTTGCAAATTTTAATATAAATAAAACTCCACTTTTAGTTGCATCCTCAAAAATATCCGACTCATCTTTATAATCATCCACAAATGCAATCATCTCATCCAAATTCCAGCTAGTCCGTTCTCCAAGATCAGCCTCTTTACCTATTATTGTATAAATCCCAAAGGTAATAGGTATGCCATATAAATGCTCTTCATCCCCAAAAGCATTTAATACATTTTCATAAAAATCACTTCGAACCAGATTAGAATCATTATCTAAGTAGGGGTTCAAATCCTCCACTACTCCTTTTTTACTATAAAGCTCCATTGATGACGGAGGTAATGCTAAAATGTCCGGATAGTTTCCTGTTATTATATCAGCATTTAATTTACTCCAATCATTGTATACCTTCATTTCTATTTTAATATCTGGATTTGCTTTATTAAAATTAATGATTTCTTCACTAATATAAGAGTCTGCAAATTTAACTCCTAATGTTAGTACCGTTTGTTGTACTTCTTCGATTTCACCTTCTTGAGCTTCCTTTAATACAACAGCATCTATGTTGATAGGGAACGTATTATAATCCAAGTTCAATACCAAAATACTATCTTGAATAGGTAACAAAGCAGTACCCAATAATTCACCTGATAAATTGTAAGTAATCCAATCAAATTTTAGGGTAGATTCTCCTAATTCCGGATAATACTCGTACACACCGTTTTGTGTGCCAATTAGTAAGCTTGCTCCCATACATGGAGCCATCAGAAACTGTTCACCTGAGATCTTAATATTAAACGGTGAAGAAAGCTGTCCAGTTTTAGTATCTATCTCTTTTAACCCTATGCCATCATCAGCTTTAAATCCTACAAATACATTTCCGCTCTCGTTTCTGCACATTCCATAGACTGTACTTCCTACATTCATTTGAAACAAGCGCCTTCCATCTGCCTCTAAGACAAAGACATTGCTATTAGAATCTGCAAGCATAATATGATTACTATTATCGACTGCCATATAGGAAATATGAGTATTTTGCTGTTCTTGTATTAGCTCTGTAATATCACAAGTATTTAGTAAAACTCCATCCTTATCAATCACTATAAGCTCTACTAGAGGTATTGCATTGTCAGTATAACAAATACCATAAATAGTTTCTTCATCATCTAATGTCATGCACATAATTACTTGTTGTTCATCTAATTGATATAACAGCTTTTCAGCTTCTTTTCCATTTGTATTAAGTTTATAAATTCCTGATATATTCTCCTGTGATAACTCCTGATATCCAGAAGCTGCATAATATAGAGTATCCCCAACTACATAACTGCCAGTAAAGCTTGTATAATGGGGAAGTTTGATGTCTTTAACTACATAATTAACACTGGTCTCTAAGGGGACATCGGTAACTGTACTGTTCCCACACCCTACCAACTGCATAATGATGGTAAATAATAATACAATAATCATATTTTTACTAAAAAAACATCTCATATTTAACACCCTCCCAACAAGAAAAGTTATATGTTCTATTCTTAAAATAGATTATTTTATCACTATACACAATACATAATATTAAGAGAGACAATATTATGCAAAACATACCCAAACAAGTCAAAAAAGAACCAAAAGTAATTTCTTACTTTGGTCCTTTTAATCTTGCAATAATATTTACTGATAGTATACCAAGCTTCTGCTGGGCAATATAAAGCCCGTATGCTACATAAGGAATTGATATTATCAAATAGGGAAATACATATCTACTTTTCGCTTCCCATATTAGGCTAAACAAAAAACCACCAATTAAGATAATGCCAACAGCATATTGATAGAGTTCATGCTTACGTATTAGAAGATAAAGCAATGCCACTAATATCATTAAATAATACATGGATTGAATCTGGTTCATAAATTCATATAATATATCGTGGATTTCACCAAAATATATATTAGAAACAAGATCTGAAGGTTCTACATAGTATCTAGTCATAGTCTGGCTGCCATAAGACGGTTCATTCCATTGATTTAAAGTTTTTTTCTTATAAAACCGAATTAGATACTCAGGATTATCAATAAACCTCTCAGCTTGTTGCTTCATAAATTCTTGAGCCAACTCTTTTTGCTTCTCTTTCTCACCTTCACTAAGCTTATATATATACACATTATGTCCGGTATATTCTCCCGGCTCCCCGTCACCATGCTGCATCCCCATAGATACCCAGCACCAGGGTGACATACTTTTATCAAACTCTAAACCAGTCTTATCTGCATAATAATTTTTAATTATAGATTGCATACCAAGCGCTGATATTATGGAAAGCAATAGTATTAGAACTGGAATCCAGTGCTTCCTTTTTTTTAATAATTGTAATATTGCCAAAATAGCAAATGCCACCCACACAACAGCAAGACCAGTACGCACATTATAAGCAATTGCAAAAGAAAAAATAGCGGTCACATACCATAAAATCCTTTTCCAAATCCGTTCTTCCTTGTTCTTAAGTACTTTTATCATCCCACAAGTAAATATAAAAATCGCTGTTACGCCAATACTTTCTCCATATATATAAACCGAATAAAAAAATAGAGGAAAGCAGGTTGACATAATCAGTAGATAATATAAATTAACAATTTTCTTTTGAAACAATTCATCAGTAATCTTAAAACCTATAAAAAACGTAATTCCAGTAAGTATAGCTTGTGAGCACTGCAATACATCCGTATTAGTACTGTTAAAAACCTTAAAAAGAGTAGAATATATATGCACCAATCCTAATTGATGTGGATACATTGAAAAGTAATTGCGAACATCATCTGTAATAAAATTATCATACATATTTTCAGCTACTGACTGGGCAGTTTCTAATATCATTAATTGATCTGCCACACTATATGATTCCGTCACCCCAAACCACACAAGACCAAAAATTGCGATGATAACAGAAATGACAACTGCTGTTATCTGAACAAATTTATCACTCAGTAATTCACCAATCTTTTTAATACCGTAAATCAGGATGAATACTCCTATCATAAACACAATATGCAATAATACTGAATCGTTTATACTCGTCAGCCATTCTTCCTCAGCAAACATTTCAATTGTACTTTTGATTGAATAATAAAATAACACTACATATATTAATGCTCCTAACATAGCAGATGTTCTTAAGCAGAAGCTTTGTGTTTTTTCTAATTTCATATTTTTATCACATAATTCCTTTTTACTCTAATTAGAACTATATTTTATTATATACGCACTGGAAAAGCAGATACCGAAGAAACCAACAAGCTCTAATTAGAACTATATTTTATTATATACCTTTAAAAATATATCATATTCATAAAAAAAGAACAAGTTTATAAAACAACTGCCTACTGAAGATTTAACGTTCTTTACAAAATAACATATTCTGTTATAATATGAATTATAATTTCTACGGGAATCATTTCTGATAAAATCATTTATGTGCCATCAGGTACATTCTAAAATCTTGAATCATCGAAAAATCCCAAGAGTAAAAAATTAAACAAAGGGGGGATTGCCTATGGACTAATTATTTTGCCGTTTATAATTGTATTTATAAAAAAATAAAGGTAAAATAAAAGGAGTAGACATATGATAAAAGTTTTAGCTACAAATGATTTGTTGTTTAAAAAAGTATTAGCAAGTGAAGAAAATAAGGATATCTTAGCTGGGTTTATTCAGGACTTTTTTGATATTATTCCTGAGGAAATTATCATTCATAATCCTTATTCCATTCACGATTATAAAGAAATTATAGAAAATGAAGAAATAACCGTTTTACGGGAAACCATGCGAGATATATCTGTTTCGTTAAAGGTTGCAGATATAACCATGGAATTGCAGGTGAAGCAGACACAGTTTTTTGAAGAACGATCTCTATACTATCCATTTGAAAGATATTGTCAGAATTACAATAGCTTTACTAATTCAGATCAAGACGAAAAAGGAAAGTGCAACCGCTATTCCACTCTAAAACCAGTATATACCTTAAATATCCTAGGTTATAAGCATTTTAATGATGAAAAATCTCTTCGTGTATTTCAGCTATATGACCCTATAAGAAAAAAGAGTTTTGAAAAGGATTTAATAAAAATTGGATACTTTGAATTGCCCAAAGAGAGTGTAGAAACTGATAATCAAAATTTTTGGAGAGAATATTTTCTAACGGGCACCGTTTCACAAAGTGCCCCTGAATATATAAAGAAAGCAGCAACTATAATTGATTATGTAAACCTAAGCAAGGAGGAGCAAACAGTGACAGATGCATTGGAGAAGGCAAGGGCAACTTACGACGCACAGTTGCTTTATGCGGAAGAAAAGGGCGAAGAAAGGGGCAAAATTATTGGCAAGGAAATCGGCCAAAAAATTGGTAATGAATTAGGTGAAGAAAACTTTGCAAAGTTAATCAAATGTTTAACAGAAGCAAAGCGAGTTGATGAAATAACCATGTGTGCCAATGATAAAGAATATCGGAAAGCATGTATGGAAGAGTTTGGAATTAAGTAATTAATAAAGTTCCATATCAATCAGAAAAAGGTTGATATGGAACTTTATTTCTTTTTACCAATATATTTTAAACTACACCCCCACCAAAGCATCAAAAGTCCCCATAACATTCAACATGCCATACCCCCACTCTCGATTTGGATATGTGAGTTCACTTATTCTCTTTGCCCCTCTAATAAAATAAGTTTTAACCTCGTTACTTTCCATTAGTACACTATTTCCTTCTACTACTGCCCATTGTGAAAATTGAGCTACACCACCGGCCGTAATCGCTGCTGCCAAGCTGCTTCCTGTTTGTTTACCATAAATGGTTGAGATGTTAACTCCAGGGGCTGCAAAGTCAGGACGGATATTACCTGAACGAGAAAAACCACGACCAGATTCAATATAAAAGCTATCATTTATATCATTATAAGTTGATGTTGCGATTACTGCAGATGCCATAGCTGGCTCTACCAAGGTTACAAATGGATCAGGTTCCAAAAAATATGTTTGAGAAGACAGAAATTCTGTAATCGGCAACCACAAATTAAAAATTCCATTTTTGACTGCACCTACAGCCGATACCCTAAAATTCCATATTCCCGGCGTAGGGTCTTGTATGCGAAAAAGAATCAATTCCTCCCCCGAGGCTGGCTCCACCAAAACACTATCCACTGTTACTTGACTTTCCTCATAAATAAAACCATATGTGATACTTTGGGTAACGCCCAATCGAATGGTGGGA
>CAZKGP010000156.1:0-5880 GCA_964552225.1 uncultured Acetatifactor sp. | reverse complement strand
AGTACGGAAACCATCAGAACCACCATTTCCTTCAGATTCTTCTGAAGTAGAGAAATGCATAAGTTCAAGTGTACCGGAGTATTCCAATGCAGTATCATCTGCTTTACTCTCTTCTTTACTCTCTTCTTTACTATCCTCTTTCTTTGTTTCTTCTTTACTGTCTTCTTTTGTGCTTGTTGCTGGATCAGTTGTTTCTCCTCCGCAACCAGTTAACATTGTAGCAATCATTGCTGATGCCAATAATACACTTAATACTTTTTTCTTCATTAATTTTTTCCTCCCTTATTAATGTTTAGTATGTATATTGTTTTGGGGTTTTCCCCTGTATATTGATATTACATAAAGTAATATTAATACCGTCCTTATGATTTTGTGATTCTTCCAACTGTTTTACCTGGATATATTTCGCCTTGAATCACGATAGGTTCTAAAAGTGCTGTTTTAGGTCTTTCAATTAAATCAATTAATTTCTTACCGGCTGCCAACCCTAGCTTCTGTGTATTCTGTCTTAACGTAGTAAGCTGTGGTTCAATATGCCTGCCTAGACGTATGCCGTCATACCCAGCAACTGATATATCTTCCGGAATTCTAAGTTTCCTTTCATTGATTGCATTAATACCACCAAAACAAGAAAAATCGTCTGGATAGAGAATACATGTCGGCGGCGATTTTAAATCCAAAAGTTCTTTTGTTACTTTTCCCGCCACTTTAGTATTACGATAAGGCACTTCCCTAACATATTCATCTGGTATTTCTAATCCCAATTCCTCTGCTGTTTTATAGAAGGAAGATAATCGCTTCTGTGTAACGGAAGAATCCGCTCCATGTATATATGCAAGTTTACGATGTCCCTGTTCATAAATATAATTAACTAAATCTTTCATTCCTTGAACATTGTCCGAGAGAATGGCAATTCTATTATGGAAGCTATGGTCAATTGTTACCACTGGTATATTACTTTGAATTAATTCACTCACCTGTGGATCATAAAAGTTAATACAAGCAATAACCACCCCATCGAAGCCACGATATCTGCAATGCTCTAAATATGTTACATGAGTACGTCCTTTTATACTGTTATTTATAAAAGTGATATCATATCCACATTCTTCAACGGTGCGTTTAAAACTATCTAAAACATTAGCAAAATAATCATGTGTCAAACCACTGCTAGCCTCGTCTACAAATAATACCCCAATATTATAAGTACGATTCGTTTTAAGAGCTCTAGCTTGTGCGTTAGGAAAATATCCCAATTCCTTAGCAACCGCTTTAATCGTTGCTTTGGTTTCTTTCCCGATATCGTTGTGATTATTTAAAGCCTTACTAACAGTTGCGATGCTCACTCCGCACTTTGAAGCAATATCTTTCATCGAAACCATAACCACACCATCCCTCATCTCTTGTGTAAATACTCACTTAGCATTGTCCTATATATATGAACAACGGCTTTATCCAATCAGGTTTTGCCCCTTAATCGTTTTAGTAACTTAAATATACAACAGTTTGTATCTTTTTGCAAGTCCTTTTTTATGTTTTTTATAATTAATTATCCGATTTGTTAATTTGACAAGCTTTTACACTTATTTTTACTACATTTTGTCCAATTCGATAATTTTCTTTTCTAAATTACATTTTATTTTACTTAAATCTTATTTATAACCGCTATTTTGTCATCAATAAAACTTAAAATAATACAAAATATGTTACCATTTTTTCCTAAAATCCCTATATCAATCAGCATTTATTGATTTTTTCAATTAAAAAACTATACATATTTTATTATTTATCATTTATACTCAAACGTTTAATTTAGTTAAAACTAAAATGTTTTACTATAATTTTTATTAAGATTTTTCATTTTAATCATAAATATACTCTTTTTAATCATCTTAATCGTTTTAGTTTTATTTATTTAATATTTTTTTATTATAACAACTGTATTCAATGTTTTTTTGTATTATATGTATGATTTTAGTGATTAAATTTAACTTTCATTGCTCATATATACTTATACTATAAATTACAACTTAACATTTACTAATATTTCACCTCACATTTTTATACTATGAATAAAAATCATTTAATATCGGTATTGTCAACTTTAAGCTTGCATTTAGTGTATTTATTATGTATAATTCGACTTGTAAGGATTTACTTAAACGTTTACTAAATATAGTGATTTTTAAGTAAGATAAATACTATAAATATTAATCAAATAAATAAAAAGGAGAATTTACCATGAAATTTGGCTATTTTGACGATTCCCAAAGAGAGTATGTTATCACTACTCCCAAAACCCCTCTTCCATGGATTAATTATTTGGGATGTAATGATTTTTTTAGTTTAGTATCTAACACTTGCGGAGGATATACTTTTTATAAAGATGCCAAACTACTTCGTTTGACTCGTTATCGTTATAATAATGTACCTAATGATGTTGGTGGCAAGTATTTTTACATAAAAGATGGTGATACTGTTTGGAATCCTGGATGGCAGCCAGTTAAAACCGATTTGGACAAGTATGAATGTCGACATGGAATTGGTTATAGTCGCTTCACTTCATCCAAAAATGATGTAGAAGCTTCTATATTATCTTTTGTTCCAATGAACGATAATTGTGAAATCAATCAACTTACGATTTCCAATACCTCTTCTTCTACTAAGGAGTTAAAATTATTTTCCTATGTAGAATGGTGTTTATGGAATGCTGATGATGATATGAAGAACTTCCAGCGAAATTTAAGCATTGGCGAAGTGGAAGTGATTGGTTCTACTATTTATCACAAAACAGAATATAGAGAGCGTCGTAATCATTATGCCGTTTACTCTGTGAATGCTCCTGTCGATGGTTTTGATACAAGCAGAGATGCATTTTTAGGTGATTATCGCGGTGCAGATAATCCTATTGCAGTAGAAGAAGGTCAGGCTACTAACTCAATTGCTAGTGGATGGTCTCCTATTGCTTCTCATCAATTAAATGTAACATTAGCTCCTGGCGAAGTTCGTACATTCGTATTTGTTCTTGGTTTTGTTGAAAATCCACAAGATCAAAAATGGGAATCTCATCAGATTATTAATAAAAAACCTGCTTTGGAAATGTTAGCACGTTATCAGACTACAGAAGATATCAAAAAATCTTTTGAAGAAATGCAGACTTATTGGAATAATCTTTTATCTAAATATCAAGTACAATCAAACGATGATAAAGTGAATCGTATGGTTAATATTTGGAATCAATATCAGTGCATGGTTACTTTCAATATGTCTCGTTCAGCTTCTTACTACGAATCTGGTATTGGCCGTGGAATGGGATTCCGCGATTCTTGTCAGGATTTATTAGGTTTTGTACACTTAATTCCAGACAGAGCCAGAGAACGTATTATTGATATTGCATCTACACAGTTTGAAGACGGAAGTGCATACCATCAATATCAACCTTTAACCAAAAAAGGTAACTCGGATATTGGAAGTGGATTTAATGATGATCCACTATGGTTGATTGCTGGTACTAGTGCATATGTAAGAGAAACTGGTGATACTTCTATATTAGAACAGTTAGTGCCATTTGATAACGATGAGTCCAAAGCAACACCTTTAATGAATCATCTAAAACGTTCTCTTGACTATATTGTTACTCACAAGGGGCCACACAAATTACCTTTAATAGGACGCGCCGACTGGAATGATTGTTTGAATTTGAATTGTTTCTCTGAGCAGCCTGGTGAATCCTTCCAGACATTTGGTCCAAGCGAGGGACCTGTTGCTGAATCCATATTTATTGCTGGTATGTTTGTAAAATATGGGGAGGAATATGCACAGTTAGCTGAGTTAATGGGAGATTCCAAAGAAGCTGAATATGCTCGTCAAGAAGTAAAAGTAATGTATGATGCCATTGTAGAAAATGGTTGGGATGGAAATTGGTTCTTGCGTGCATATGATGCAACTAGCCAAAAAGTAGGCTCCAAAGAATGTGAAGAAGGTCAGATTTATATAGAGCCACAAGGCTTCTGTGTTCTGGCTGGGGTAGGCGTAAAGGAAGGTCTTGCTGAAAAGGCACTGAACTCTGTCCGCGACCGCTTAGATACCAAATATGGTATTATGCTGTTACAGCCAGCATACACTCGTTACCACCTAGAACTTGGAGAGGTTTCTTCCTACCCACCTGGATATAAGGAAAATGCTGGTATCTTCTGCCATAACAATCCTTGGGTATCTATTGCAGAAACAGTTTTAGGCCGAGGCAATCGAGCTTTTGAGATTTATCAAAAAACATGCCCTGCTTATTTAGAAGACATTAGCGAAGTTCACCGTACAGAACCTTATGTCTATTCACAGATGATTGCAGGCGCTGATGCACCTCGTCACGGTGAAGCCAAAAACAGTTGGTTAACAGGTACTGCTGCTTGGACATTCTCTAATATTTCTCAATATATTTTAGGAATCTATCCAACACATAATGGTCTTGAGGTTAATCCATGTGTTCCTGACACCTTTGGTGATTTTACAGTAACACGTAGTTATCGTAATGTGAAATATACTATTGAAATTAAAAATCCTAATAATGTAGAGAAAGGTATTTCTTCTCTTATTGTAGACGGTGTTTCCGTAGAAGGTAATATTATTCCATTCGATGCATCCAAATCCGAAGTAAGCGTTATCGCTACTATGGGCTAAATCAAAAACTGAGTGAATCCATTTCGTGATTCACTCAGTTTTTGATTATTTACCATTTTTTATTAGGGCATGTATGTTTTTCAACCGCCGCCCTAAGCTCTACATAGCAGCCACAAGTTCTGCACATTCCCTGCAAGAGCAAATCACACTCTTTACATACATTAAGCCGGCTTTCATATAGCACATCATTGGCTTTCACGTCTATATCAAGATTCTCGATATATTCTCGCATATTCTGAAAAACTTTTTCTTGTCCTGCCATTTCTCTAGTCAAACATCTTTTACATAATCTATCACTGCTCATAACTCTGCCTAGTAATTCTGAGCTCTCATCTCAAAATAAGCTTGAGGGTGATCGCACACCGGACAAACCTCAGGAGCTTTTGGTCCTACGTGAATATGTCCACAATTTTTGCATTCCCAAACAGTATCTCCATCTTTAGAAAATACAATTCCATTTTCAATATTAGCAAGCAATTTACGATATCTTTCTTCATGTTCCTTCTCAATAGCAGCAACACCTTCAAATAATGTAGCAATCTGATCAAAGCCTTCTTCACGAGCTTCTTTTGCAAAACTTGCATACATATCAACCCACTCATAATTCTCGCCTTCTGCAGCATCTTTTAAGTTATCTGTTGTTGCACCAATACCATCATGAAGTAGTTTAAACCACATTTTTGCATGTTCTTTTTCATTATTAGCAGTTGCCTCAAATAGTTCTGCTATCTGTACATAACCATCTTTTCTTGCTTTAGAAGCATAATAAGTATATTTATTGCGTGCCATAGACTCTCCCGCGAATGCTTCCATTAAGTTTTTTTCTGTTTTACTACCTTTTAAATTTGCCATTTTCACTCCTATCTGCGTGCTACATAACACCCCACGTCAGTGATTATTTATAAACCAAACTACATATCTAATTATACTTTTTAGAATTAACTCCGTCAACTTGTAAATATTACATTTCAGATCACAGCCAGTCATAGAATGTATAAGAAGCAGTCATAACCATAAAGTCATGTAGCTCGCTTTCAATGTTTATGGGCTCAACGGAAATGTTTAGAAAAGTGGACTGCTAACATACTCAGGTGAGAAAACCTTGAATGTAATTATAATTTTAGCGAAGTTTTCTTGACATATACGGCATGAAGTGTTATCGTCTTTTATATATAATATATATAACATACAAGAGGGAGTAGC
>CAZKGP010000155.1:0-5915 GCA_964552225.1 uncultured Acetatifactor sp. | reverse complement strand
CCGACATTTCTTTACTCCATTCTAGCCAAGCTACTCAATTCTTTCCTTACTATAGTCTGCACTTCTCTTATCTCTAGTAATTCCTCCTGACATATGATCCACAGTTCCCTCTCCAATCAAAAAAGTTGCACGCTTTACCGCATCAATACCATGTCGTTCCCTAATCATATCAATTGCTTCATCCGCCTTCTCCAGCTTCTCATAATTCGTAGTATCAAACATATCTATCTGCCTAAAACAATCTTTCTCCTTAATTCTACCTGTATGCACTCCCAAATGCCTAATTGGTGTTCCATTCCATAATTCATCAAAAAGACGACAGGCAACACCATGTATTTCCTTTGTAATATCCGTAGACGCCCCCAAAACCCTTTGGTGGGAAGCATACCGAAACTCATAATCCTTAATACCTACTGAGATTACTTCCGCTTTTACATGGTCCTTCCGCAATCTAGCTCCTACGGTTTCCGATAAGGCAAGTAATACCATTTTGGCGGTTCCCGAATCAGCTACGTCAAAAGCAATGGTGGTAGAATTTCCATATCCCTTATTTCCTGGTGGGTCTGGTTCCACCACCGATATATCTATTCCATTCGCAAAGGCCCAAATTACTTCACCATGCTTTTTCAAATGTACCTTTAGCAATTCAGGGTCAGCTTTGGCCAACTCACCTATGGTATTGATTCCAAGCGTAATCAACTTCTTTGCCGTGGCACGACCAACAAAAAATAAATCCGGCACTGGTAAGGGCCACATTTTTTGCTCAATCTCACAAGGAAACAACGTGTGGGTTTTATTCGGACCGTTAAAATCTGATGCCATCTTAGCCAGAAGCTTATTGCTAGATATTCCTACATTGACAGTAAAACCCAATTCTTCTCTAATCTGTTCCCTAATACGGTCAGCCACTTCCACTGGTTCCCCCCAAAGCAAACTTGTACCAGTCATCTCAACAAAACACTCATCAATACTATATTGCTCCACATCTGGTGAATATCCCTTCAATATATCTACAAATGCCCGAGACGAGTTTTCATATAAATTATAATTAGGAGGCACGATTCTTATCTCTGGACATTTCCGTCTGGCTTCCATCAAGCTTTCCCCAGTGCGGATACCATATGCTTTGGCCGGAATTGATTTTGCCAAAATAATACCATGTCGCTTGGCTGCATCGCCACCTACTGCCGATGGTATCATCCGTAAATCCAAAGTACCACCTAAGTGACAGATTCTATATACTGCTTCCCAACTTAAAAATGCACTATTAACATCAATATGAAAAATCACTCTATTCAAACACCCATTCCTCCTCTGTGGGTACAATTCTACCAAACACACGTTCTGTTTTCAATAGGTAATAATTTCCATAAAAAAGAAGCTATCAAAATAGATAACTCCTTTAGTCAAACAAAGACATTTGCCCTTGTATTTGCCGATTAAGCTGTTTGGGTTTCTTGTGGAGAATAAAATCCATCGCTTCCTCTTCAAACATCCATTGGTTCACTTCCTCTGGTTCCAAAATAAGAGGCATTCTATTATGAATATCCTTCATGGACTCATTTGCATCTGTAGTTAAAATTACAAATCTATCTTCATCAGGGTAAGTCTTATAAAAGCCAGCAATTAAAAGCACTTGTTTATCCTTGGATCTGAAGAAATATTTATCTTTATTTGCATTCCATTCATAAAAACCAGTAGCTGGAATAATACACCTTCTTTGCATCATACTGTCCTTAAACATCCGCTTTTCCATAACAGTTTCCGACCTTGCATTAAAGATAACACTTTTCTTGGCTCTGTCAAAATGAGGAAATCCCCATGTATAATCAGCCGCTGCAAGTTGCCCACCTTTATTTAGTATGATTGGTGCCTTAGCAGAAGGATAAACATCCCTTGACCGCTCTGCAATTATTTTATCATTTACCAGTCTTATTATTTTTTCAATTTCTCTGGCTGTTTCATCATCTACATAATAACGTCCACACATTTTAAACTCCTGTTCAAATGGTTATTAGGGGAACCTATTAAGGAAGCATGATATCTTGCTTATATAACGGAAATTCCACCTGTATCTTGAGATAGCCCTTTTCTATAGATGCACTGGAACTTCCGCCCATCTCCTCTACTAACAACTTCACAATTGACAGACCTAAGCCTGTTGTTTTACTTCTCGCCTTATCTCCGGTATAAAACCGGTCAAAAATCTGATTTGCATCAATCTCCATGTCTTTTGGTATGCCGTTACAAAACAATAGGCTTGCATTGTTGTTGGAATTAATTTTTACTTCTATATCACTATCTGAATGTTCACTAGCATTACGAATTAAGTTTTGGATTACTCTTATTGTCATGTCTTTATCTGCCTGTATAAATACAGGCAGTGTTTCATTGAAATTCACCATCAAATTTTTTTCTGCAAGAATCTGAACTGAATCCGCAAGACATTCTGCAACTAAGTTTGTTAAATTTATTTTTTCAATATAAACAATAGGTTTTGCATATAAAAAATAACTATACGCAAAAAATTGATCAATCAAATTTCCTAGTGCATCTGCATGTTTTTGCGCAACATTTAATTTTTCTCTTTGCTCCTTTGCAAGCTCATCCTTTTGTAAAAGCTGCTGGTATCCTTTAATCGCTGTAATTGGTGTCCGAAAATCATGTGAAATGTTTGCAATCATTTCTTTAAATTTATTTTCATCATGAATGCTTTCAAGACGCAGTTTTTCTTCTTCCTTGAGACAATTATTAATATTAATAGCAATCTCATTGAGTTCCCTGTTAATTAACAATAGGCTAATTGGTTGCCGTGTCTTCTCATTCAATCTCTTTATAAGTTGCTTATTAATATGACGCATTTGTTGCTGCAATATAATAATGTATAAAATCAATATTATTATTAAGATACCAAGCACTATTACCATATTTTTTACCACCCTTTTACTTCTATTTCACATCCCTTTTTCTAAAAGTAGCGTAGGTAATACCAATAATTATAGCTATAAATATCAGACTGACTGAAAGAGCCTTAATAATATAATCTACTTGCGCATTGGGTGTAATAAATGTATAATCACCCCAAAAAGGTGTAAATGAACTGATTTTATCAAAAGCTTCTGAATAGTTTTTTAATACAAGTAGCTGTGGGTTTATCACTGATATGGCATAGCTAATGGCAATCACTACAACAGGTTTCTTAATCAAGAAAGCCATTAATATTGCAATACTCTGCTGAGCTGCATATACAATGACCAGTACAAGCATACTGATTAATAATCCAAGTACTTTAGATGCATTCATATCTTTGCCATCTTGAGATGTAATTAAGTGAAGAAACCCGATTGAATTATTACCCATACTGTATTTATTTCCACTACCAAGAGCAATAAATGTCATAATAGCATAAGGAAGCAGGATACATGCAATAGCTCCAATAAAAACAATTGTTTTGCTGACAATAATAGATATTCTGCTATTCCCTCCTGAAATAGCATCATGAATCGTTTTGTTGTCAAAATCACCACAGATAAAAATACTTGCAATAACGGCACCCAGAATGCTGACCACATTCATATCTGATAACAGAAAACCAATTCCTGCCATATTGATATCCAAATTACCTTTTTCTATTTCCCCAGCAATTATCATCATGCTCACAGCACATACTATTGTTAATATTAAAAGGATTTTAATCCACAAGGATTTTCTTATTTTATATATATCGGCCAAAATCAAATTATACACTAACATCACCTCCAACTACAGAAATAAAATAATCCTCCAACGTGTTTCCCTCATCTGAGAAATTCGTAATATTAATATTGTTATCAAATAAAACCTTAGCCACTTTTTCTTTTTGATCCAGATAATCAAAGAGTTTTACTGAATAATCCGGCATTACTTTATAATTCTGTGTATTTAACTTCATTTCCAATACACTGGTCAGTTTTCCTGGCTCCATACAACGAATTAAAAAATGATGCTTACACTGTTCATCCAGTTCTACCAAAGTTAGACTTTTTTTGATTTCTCCTTTATGGATAATAATATAATCTGTAGCGGTCTGATACATCTCAGGTAAATTATGACTAGATATTAATATCGTAATATGTTTTTCTGTACATAGTTTAATGAGTAATTTACGAATTTCAACAATACCCAGTGGATCAAGTCCATTTACAGGTTCATCTAAAATAATCAATTCCGGATTTCCAAGTAGTGCAACTGCAATACCCAAACGCTGTTTCATACCGAGAGAAAAATTCTTCGCCTTCTTCTTTTCGGTATCGGCAAGACCAATGAATTCAAGAAGTTCATCTTCAATACTTTTGTCTGGGATTCCTTTCATTATTCTATGCAGTCTGAGATTCTCCTTTGCTGTCATACCAAGGACAAGACTTGGATATTCTATCATACATCCAATCCTTTTTCTCTCTAATTGTAATTCTCTTTCACCAGTATGACCAAAAAGCTCGATACTTCCTTTTGTTGGGAAACTAAGCCCTGCAATCAATTTCATTAATGTGGATTTCCCTGCACCGTTTTGTCCTATCAGACCATATATTTTACCTGCCTCTAAATTCAACGATACCTCATTCAAAGCGTTTACACCATGATAACTTTTCGTCAAATTATTTGATTTTAAAATATACTTTTTCATTCCACTCACCGTTCCTTTCTAATATCAATTATATTGAGCAAAGGTTTAGAAATGGTTAAGTGTAAAAAGATAAATGTAAAGATTTTGATAAGTTGAAGTATTTATTTCAATATATAGAGACGATACCCAAGTCCCCATACAGTCTCTATATACCCATCTTCTGGCTTTACCTTTTTTATTTTACTACGCAAATTACTAATATGCGTTTTAACGGAATTATCATCTCCAAGATATTCTTCACCCCAGATTGATTCGTAAAGATTTGCTTTTGTAAAAACCTTATCCTTGTTTTTCATCAGCATTTCAAGAATCATAAATTCTTTTGTTGTCAATTCAATTTCCACTCCATCTATACTTACCCGTTTCGCATTGCTATCAAGAATCATATCCTTATATTTATACTGTTCCGTCACTTGCACATATTTTTGAAATCGGCGCAGATTGGACTGTACTCGCGCCACTACTTCATCCAAATCAAAAGGCTTTGTGATATAATCATCCGCCCCTAGCCTTAATAAATCTATTTTTGTGCCTACCATATCCTTTGCTGAAATAATGATAACCGGGATATCGGAGAACTTCCTAATCTCACTTAAAATCACATCTCCACTTTTATATGGAAGCATAATATCAAGTAATATTAAGTCATACTTTCTTTCTTTAATTTCATCTATTATTCCCAACCCCTTAAATAAGGATTTTACTTGATAGCCTGCCTGGCTCAGTGCTTCTTTCAGCATGAGATTAACATCTTCGTTATCTTCAACGACAAGAATTGTGTCCAATGAAATAATCCTCCAATCTAAAAGGCCAGTTTGCCTTTTCATATTATAAAATAAAACCCTACAAAATCAATATTTGCAGAGTTTAAAAGAGAGGCGCCAACCAGATTTGAACTGGTGATAGAGGTGTTGCAGACCTTTGCCTTACCACTTGGCTATGGCGCCGTATATATTTTATTATA
The DNA here is from genome assembly GCA_964552225.1 of uncultured Acetatifactor sp. GTDB lineage: Bacteria > Bacillota > Clostridia > Lachnospirales > Lachnospiraceae > Acetatifactor. Next base: position 288 of record CAZKGP010000155.1, on the reverse strand, counting down.
AAAATGACTCCAACGGGGATCGAACCCGTGTTACCGCCGTGAAAGGGCGATGTCTTAACCGCTTGACCATGGAGCCTTAGCTCCCCGAGTAGGGCTCGAACCTACAACAACTCGGTTAACAGCCGAGTGCTCTACCATTGAGCTATCGAGGAATATTATATATCTATTTATATCCATTTGCATACTTTGATATGCATACAAATTGATTGTATCTTCAAAATCGAACATTGAATTTTTTTCTTAAAGTAAAACTTCCGAGTTTGTGTTTCCTCACTTCTCCAACCTTTG
>CAZKGP010000154.1:0-5941 GCA_964552225.1 uncultured Acetatifactor sp. | reverse complement strand
ATGAAGCCAAGAAAAGTGGTAAAAACCGTTGTGCAGAATATTCTGGGAAAAGTGATTCAGTATCAAGACGTCGTTTAGATATGGAGAAAAACCTGCGAGATGCAATGGTAGGGGGCTATTCAGAATTTGAAGTATACTATCAGCCAATTATTGATGTACATGGAAATGGTCAAAAATGTATTGGTGCAGAAGCATTGCTTCGTTGGAACAGTAAGGAGCTTGGCCGTATATCCCCATCAGAATTTATTCCATTGGCAGAATATTTAGGGTTAATTAATCCTATTGGTAATCACGTGCTACTGGAAGCATGTAAGCATTGTAAATACTGGAATGACAACGGTTATCCTAAGTATAAGGTGAACGTTAATTTATCAGTGGTTCAATTATTGCAAGCGGATATTGTATCTATTATTCAAAATGCATTAGAACAATCCCAAGTTTCACCTGAAAATTTAACATTGGAAGTTACAGAGAGTTTAGCCATTAATGATATGGAACGAATGAAAGAGATTTTGAACAGTATCAGAAAGCTAGGAGTGAAAATGGCATTAGATGATTTTGGTACAGGATATTCTTCACTGAATCATATTAGAGAAATACCATTTGATGTAATAAAGGTAGATCAAAGCTTTGTAAGAGACTTGGCAGAAGATGCTTATTCTAAGTCATTTATTAAGTTGGTTGCTGGATTGGCAGAAACGCTTGGAGCATCAATTTGCGTAGAGGGAGTAGAAACCGTAGAGCAGTATGAAATATTGCAAGATATGCAAATAAAATATATTCAAGGGTATTATTTTGACCATCCTATGCCCAAAGCAGATTTTGAGAAAAAATATACTCTAGACTTGTCAAACGGATAGAAAACATGTAGAATGTAGGGGTAATTATACGACTGGCGGAAAGCAGAATGGCTGCAGTGGGATTTACCCACAGGGAGTGTAATTGATTATGTAAGCCGACCGCCTGGGCACCACTTTGTGTGAATGCTCAGGTGGTTTTTTTATTCTAGATGAAATAGTACATTTAATTGCCAGATGGGCGGAATGGAGGAATGAAATGAGATTGGATTTGGAACAGGAATTAAAGAATAATACATATCCTGGAAGAGGTATTGTAATTGGACGTTCAGAAAATGGAAAATATGCTGTAACTGCATATTTTATTATGGGTAGAAGCTCAAACAGTCGTAATCGTATTTTTGCAGTGGAAGGTGAAGGGATTCGTACCGAAGCATATGATCCTTCAAAGCTTGAAGACCCTAGCCTCATTATCTATGCACCTGTTAGAGTATTAGGCAAACAGACTATTGTTACGAATGGTGATCAGACAGATACTGCTTACGAGGGAATGAAAAAGGGACTTACCTTTGAACAATCTTTGAGAAGTAGAGAATTTGAGCCAGATGGACCTAATTATACTCCAAGAATCTCAGGTGTATTACACGTTGAAAATGGTGATTTTGAGTATGCAATGTCTATTTTAAAAAGTAACAATGGAGACCCTTCTTGTTGTAACCGTTATACTTTTACATATGATAATCCAGCAGCAGGTGAAGGGCGTTTTATCCATACATATATGCATGATGATAACCCACTACCTAGTTTTAGTGGAGAGCCTAAGGTGGTAAAAATTTCTGACAATATGGAAGAATTTACGAAGATGCTTTGGAATAGTTTGAACGAGGATAATAAGGTATCTCTTTTTGTTCGATATATTGATATTGAAACAGAAGAATACGAGACAACAATTATAAATAAAAATCAATGAATATAGAAGTATAAATATATACTTAGGAAAGGATTTTACCATGAAAGAAATAGAATTAAAATATGGGTGTAACCCAAATCAAAAACCTTCCAGAATTTATATGGAAGATGGAAGTGAACTTCCTGTAACCGTTTTAAACGGAAAACCTGGCTATATTAACTTTTTGGATGCATTTAATGGCTGGCAATTAGTCAAAGAATTGAAAGAGGCAACTGGGCTTCCAGCAGCAACTTCTTTTAAGCATGTTTCTCCTGCAGGTGCGGCAGTCGGTCTTCCCTTAGACGAAACATTAGCAAAGATATATTGGGTAGATGATTTGGGTGAGTTATCTCCATTGGCTTGTGCTTATGCAAGAGCAAGGGGAGCTGACAGAATGTCTTCTTTTGGTGATTTCATTGCGTTATCTGATGAATGTGATGGAGATACAGCAAGACTAATTAAGAGAGAAGTTTCTGACGGTGTGATTGCACCTGGATACACAGAAGAAGCTTTGACAATCCTAAAGGAAAAGAAAAAAGGTGGTTATAATGTAATTCAGATAGATGCTGATTACGTTCCCAATCCCCTTGAGACCAAGCAAGTATATGGTATTTCTTTTGAGCAGGGCAGAAATGAACTAGATATTAATGGTGATTTGCTAGGTAATATAGTAACAGAGAATCAAGAAATTCCTGAATCTGCATTAATAGATATGAAAATATCACTTATCACTTTAAAATATACACAATCCAACTCTGTTTGTTATGTAAAAGGTGGACAGGCAATTGGTATTGGAGCTGGACAGCAATCTCGTATTCATTGCACCCGTCTTGCTGGTTCAAAAGCAGATAATTGGTTCTTACGCCAGTCACCTAAGGTGCTTAACCTACAATTCTTAGATAAAATAGGACGTGCTGATAGAGACAATGCAATTGATAATTATATTGGAGAAGAATATATGGATGTTTTGGCGGATGGTGCATGGGAACGTGTATTTAAAGTAAAACCATCTGTATTTACTGGGGAAGAAAAAAAGGCTTGGTTAAGCCAAATGCAAGATGTTACATTGGGCTCTGACGCATTCTTTCCATTTTCTGATAACATTGAGCGTGCTCACAAAAGTGGCGTAAAATATATTGCACAACCGGGTGGTTCTGTTAGAGATGATGTAGTGATTGCTTGCTGTAATAAGTACAATATGGCAATGTCTTTTACAGGAATTCGTTTATTCCACCATTAAAAGCATGAAAAGTATGGAAATTATGGTACGACTATAGTATAATTAGTGTTAATTAACGTTATTGAATGTTAGCGAGCTAGAGGTAAAGATATGAAACTATCAACATTGAGTTCTTATGAAAAGATTGCAATTCAATGTCATGATAATCCAGATGCAGATACCATTGCATCTGGATATGCACTGTATTGTTATTTTTCCAATAAGGGAAATCAAGTGAGATTATTTTATAGTGGAGAAAATCGGATACGTAAAACGAACCTTAAAATAATGATTTCCAAACTTAATATACCTATTGAATATTATCTGCCAGAGCAAGCACAACATTTTGATGGTCTGTTAATTACGGTTGATTGTCAATATGGTTCTGGTAATGTTACAAAATTTGATGCAGATGAAATTGCAATGATTGATCATCATCAACTTGAAAACAAAGATTTTAATCAAAATATGTGTCATATTCAAACCAATCTTGGCAGTTGCTCTACGCTTGTATGGAGCATGCTTCGCGATGCTAACTATCAAGTAAACACAGATATTGGTATGGGAACAGCTCTTTATTATGGGTTGTACACAGATACCAATCAATTTTCAGAATTATTTAATCCCTTAGATATGGATATGCGAGAGAGCATACCGTTTAATAAGAAATTAATTATAGAGCTGCGAAGCTCTAACTTAACCTTAAAGGAGTTGGAAATTGCAGGAATTGCAATGCTTCGCTATGCTTATAACAGCGATTATCATTTTGCGGTGATTAAAGCGGAACCTTGTGATCCTAATGTTTTAGGTATTGTTAGTGACTTTTTAATTCAAGTAAATGAAATCAATACTTGTGTTGTTTATAACGAAACAGAAGATGGATATAAATTTTCCGTTCGTAGCTGTACCCATGAAGTAAAGGCCGATGAATTGGCAGATTTTTTGTCTGAAAATATTGGCTCTGGTGGTGGACGCTATGAAAAAGCAGGTGGATTTATTAGTAAAAGGCTGTATAATGAAAACTATTCAGGTAAACATACAGATGAATATTTTGACAGTCGCATGAGGGAATATTTTGATTCCTACCAAATCATTTTTGCTAGAGATTATCATATGGATATAACTACAATGTCACTTTATCAGCGCAAACAACATGCTTTGGGCTATGTGAAAGTAACAGATATTGGTAGTATCGGTTCTAATATCACTGTGAGAACAATGCAAGGAGATTGGAATATGGTGATTGAAAAAGATTACTATTTTCTATTAGAACCTCACGGAGATATTACCTTGTATAGCGCCAAAGAGTTTGAAGAATATTTTATTCCTACTGGACGAAAAGTAGAAATAGAAGAATACTTTGACCAAGCAACATATATCCCTAATATTAAGGGCTGGGAAAATGGAAATATAATGCCTATTGCTGAAGATATTAGCCTATGTATTCCTGATAGTAAAATGCAAGTATATGCCCAGAAACTAGAAACAGGCATTAAAGTATTTGCAAAAACTGATGACGAGACTTACATGCTTGGACAGCCAGGTGATTATCTGATGGTTCACAAGTATGATAATCATATATTATATATTATGAAGGATAAAATGTTTCATGACAAATATATGAAAATAGATGATATATAAAAGTTTTAATTGTTACAAATAAATTATGATGAAAGAAAAGGTGAGTGCAGAATGTCAAAATTACTTGCGGGTCTATCAAAATTTGGTTTGGGTGACTTGGAAAACTCAGAAATTTTTGAAAAAGAAAAAAAAGAAATTACGAAAGAGAAACCAGAGCCTGTTGTTGTAAATGAAACAGATTTTATTTATGATCGTTCTTATGAATGCCCAGTATGTAGTACGCAAATAGTGGCTAAAACGGTTAAAACTGGTAAAGCAAAATTGAACGATACAGATATCGACCTTCGCCCTAAATATGATGGAATTGATGTTGCGAAATATGATGTTGTATTATGTGAGAAATGTGGTTTTGCAGCATTATCTCGTTACTTTAAAAATTTAACAAGCAATCAAACTAAACTAATCAAAGAGAATATTAGTAAGCAAATTAAATTAAATCCTCATGTTGGTGATACATATTCGTATGAAGAAGCATTGGAACGTTATCAGCTTGCGTTAGCATGCTCGGTTGTAAAACGTTCGAAAACAAGCGAAAAAGCATATACTTGTTTAAAAGCAGGCTGGTTATTAAGAGGGCAAGCAGAAAGCTTGGATGAAAGTAATCCAGAAGAGCAGGCTCAAATTAAAGAATTAAATGAAGCAGAATTAGCTTATTTAAAGAATGCCTATGAAGGCTTTGTAGAAGCGAAAGCAAATGAACAGCCTCCAATCTGTGGCATGGATGATACAACTGTGGATATTTTGATTGCAGCATTAGCAATACGTGTGAAAGACTTTAAGTCAGCAGGACAACTTGTTTCTAATATCCTGACTTCTCCCGTAGCGAATAACAGAATTAAAGATAAAGCTAGAGAGTTAAAAGAAATTATAATGGTAGAATTGAAAAAGAAATAATAGTGTGAAGATTTGCGAGCCATTCTTCTACATTTACAAAGTATGAAACTGCCATAAACGGTAATCGTTTGTGACAGTTTCATATTGTATTTACTACTTATTCAATTTCATCAGCTTCATCATAGAATTCTTCTATTTGCTCTTCTACGATATCTTCACTGGTACCTGCAACTTGCTCGTTCAGCGGTGTAAAAGAATCTTGTTTAGATTCATCATCTTCGGATGAAACACTATTTCCCATATTTAACGGAACATAAGTGCGTGAATCGTCATCAATATCATCATTTAAATCATCGCTAAAGTCATCGTAATCATCATCTTCATCATCAAAGTAAGAAGAATCATTATTTTTCTTCTGTAGATAATAGTAAGCAGCAGCGGCAGTAGCACCAACTGCGGCAGCAAAGAGCAAGATTTTACCAAATTTTTTTGCCATAGGTT
>CAZKGP010000153.1:0-5942 GCA_964552225.1 uncultured Acetatifactor sp. | reverse complement strand
TACGCTTTTTCTTTTTTCAAGGACTGGGATGACAATATGATGAATGCAGCAAAGCAACCATGCTGTTTTTATGGATATGATGAATATGGTTTTGTTCTGGTAAAAGCAGATGGTAGTGATTATCAAAGCGTTATAGATCAAGATTCTATCTATATCCGTGTTTTGAAATGGTATTATAATGCCAATCAATTAGGTTTGGTGGACCCAGAATCTCCAATTCAAACATATGAGGGGATGGAAGAGAAATATAGAGATGGAAGGCTTTTGTATTCGCCATGGTCTTGGGTTGCCCAACCAACTTACAATACCCTGGATCGTAAAGAAGAAGGAAAAGGCTTCATGTTAGTGGACATTGAGGACATGCAGATTTATTCTTATGGATGTTGTAAGGACGGTGAATCTAAAGTGATACTAGCAGTTGGTTCTCAGGCAGAAGACCCCCAGCGATTAGCGGATTTTATAGACTGGCTGTATTCTCCAGAAGGAATCCGTAGTAGCAATGCCCAGACTGCAACGGAAGCAATTGGTCCCAAAGGACTTTGCTGGGATACTGGTGTGAATGGTCCTTATTTGACTGAGCTTGGAGTAGAGGCAATTATGAATGGAGATGCACAACTTCCCTCAGAATGGGGCGGTGGGTCTTGGCTAGAAGGGGTGTCTCAATTAAATATTAATACTGTCAGCAAAAAAGAGGTTGACGAAAATGGATATTCCTATAACTTTCATCTATGGAAATCAGTAATGGATATGTCAGAGACTTCACTTGATAAAGACTGGAGAGAGCGGATGGGTGCAAGCACCACTATGGAATATTTGGAAAAAAATAATAAGTTATTGGTATCTCCAGGCTGCAGCTTTTATTCAGAACCAGAGGGAGCTGAGGAAAATACCATTAGAAAGCAATGTAAGAAAGTAATTCAGAGTTATTCTTGGCAAATGATTTTTGCACAGGATGAAGGAGAATTTTATAAACTTTATAGAGAAATGAGAACTGAAGTATTAAGTCTTGGATATGATAAAATTCTTGAACTAGATCAAGTCAATGCCCAAGCAAGAGAAGAGATGAAGAGGGAAATAGCAGCTGCTTATGAAAATAAATAGAAAATTTTTAGTAAAGAGGAACATTAAACAACAATTATATATTATTTATTTTGTTGCTCTTTTTCTTCCAATTGCCATTATTGGATGCTTTTTATTAATAAATACATATAGTCTGCTAGATGACTATCATAAGGATTTGATGGAGTCTGATAATCTTCGTGTAAAAACCATTCTTTTTGAGATTACAACGCAGGTTTATAATATTTCCGAGGAAATGACATTTGATAATAAATTAAGGGATTTTCTTGCTAATAATCACTATATACGTTCCCGATTTGAGGAGAAGGTATCTGGGATTGATGTATTAGACAGTTATGGTAGTAATTATGCAGAGATAGAAGGAATAGAAATTTATACAGATAATCCAACCTTCTTAAATTATAAGCAATTTCATAAGGCTGATAAGGAGATAAAACAGTCTGAATGGTATCAAAAGGCGATAGGACAGTCTAGTGTTTTTTGGTTACCTATGCTGAGCAAGGATTCCTATGGCAATGAATATTGGAATTTGTGTCTTATTAGGAGGATACCGCTGGGAAAATCAAAGTATCATGCTGTATTAGTTATTAAAACCAGTGATAACTATTTAAGAACTCGTTTGTTTAGTCAAGAGTATGCAGTGGCAGCCTCTGATGACAATGGTATGGTCTTTTATAGTTCTAATAGGGATAACTATGGGAAAATACAATCGGATTTGATAGATTATGATACGAGTTATTTTCATTATGTAGGGAATCGTGAGATAAACGGAGAACCCTGCTTGATGGAAATATCCACACTACATTTATATCAGTCAGATTCCAAACTGTATATTCATACTATGAATGATCAAGCATATTATAATATACAGAATATTATAATGATTTGTATATTAATATTACTGCTGGCACTTGCCATTCCTGGTGCCATCATACATTTTTTTACCGACTATTTTACAACTCGAGTGTTTAGGTTACGTGAGGCAATGCATCAAGCAAGTAATGAAGACTATGAAATAGTTAATTCCATACAAGGGCAAGATGAACTGTCTGAAGCTTTTTCTGACTTGGTAGTTATGGTACAGAAAATCAAGGAAAAAGATGCTAGTATGTATGAGGCTCGATTAAATGAGCAGAAGCTTATTAACGAACAGCAAATTATGGAATTTAAGATGCTCACTAGTCAAGTGAATCCTCATTTTCTCTATAATACTTTGGAAACAATACGAATGAAGGCATTGACTGTAGGAAATAAGGAGATAGAGAACGCAGTAAAACTTTTAGGCAGGTCTATGCGTTATGTATTGGAGAATAGCGGTACATCTTTTACAACTCTACAGCGTGAACTTCATCATGTAGAAACTTATTTGGAAATCCAGAAACTTCGATTTGGGGATAAATTTAACTCAAAATTTGAAGTTCAGGACAGTATAAAACAGGATTCTCTTCATATTCTTCCTTTATTACTGCAACCTATAGTAGAAAATGCACTTCTGCATGGTTTGGAGGAAACAGAATCAGGGGGAATGATTGTAATTATTGCACATAAAAGGCAAGAGAATAATCAATGGATTCTCCGCATTGACATATCGGACAATGGTTGTGGTATGGATGCGAAGGTGCTTAAAGAGCTTCGTAAAAACATTGAGATAAAGAATATAAGCAGAACTAGGAGTATCGGCCTTTTTAATATTAATCAGAGAATGAAGTTAACCTATGGAAATGCTTATGGACTCAGAATTTATTCCTATGAAGGGGAGGGAACGCTAATTAGACTTCGGATTCCATTAACCTCTAATACATCAAATAATTCTTAAAAAATAAAAAGTATAAAAATGAGTGTATATTTAATTGATTTTTTACGGTATTTTTATTTTTGTATAATATTTATAATAGATACATCACATGAATTAATTTTTATGTGATGTATTTTCTTTTTACTAAGAAAAGTAAGCAATACAGGTAGCAAATGTAATATAAGAAAGGAACATTTGAATGAAAAACAATATTAAAACCTCAAGAGAAAGAACTTCTGATAAGCTCTATTATCTGATAAGAATCACGATTATATTATCAGTTATCTTTTTGTTTATTCCGGCAATCAATCCTGCTAGAATAAGTACCATGGTTAATAAGAATATATCTTTATTTACATCAGGTTTCTCATACACTACATTAATTGGAGAGTTAGGTCGTGCGTTAAAGAAGGGCTGGGTGGAAGCATCCTCATTCCAACTATTGAATGTATCATCCATGATAGCTTGTGTTGGAACGGCGGCTTTAGCTGTAAGTGGATGTATGTCTTTGGGCAATTGGAAATTTAAAAAGTTGGGAAACAAAATATCTTTAGTCGGGGCAATCGTTGAAATCGCAGGTATGGTAGGAATATATGTGGCTTATTCTCAGGTAGCTCGAACCACTAACCCTGATAAAATCCAACCCATGCTTTCAAATGGTTATTGGATTATTATGATAGCAGCAGTGCTTGTCCTTATTTTTTCAGTAATACAACTTGTTCTACTTAAAAACACGGAAAGTGAAAATAAATACAAAATGGAATCCAAATTTAAGTTATTCTTATTAATGCTTCCTTTTGTTGCACTTGTTTTTATCTTTTCATATTTGCCTTTATGGGGATGGAGATATGCATTTTTTGATTATAAAGCAGGCGATACCTTAAGTATGGATAAGTTTGTTGGATTTAAATGGTTCATGGAGTTATTCCGCAATCCAGCTACTGTAAGGGACGTTGTAAGAGTTCTTAAGAATACGCTGGCAATGAGCGGGCTGGGAATCATAACTAGTTGGTTGCCTATGGTATTTGCCATATTTTTATCAGAAGTAAAAAGTAACAAAGTTAGACGTTTTGTACAGACCTTTACTACTGTACCTAACTTTATTAGCTGGGTGCTTGTATATGCAGTTGCTTTTAGTATCTTTTCCACAGATGGATTTTTAAGTAGTATCTTGGTTAATATGGGCATTTGGGATGAAGGCGCTAATTTATTAATGGGCGGTGATCATATCTGGTTGAAGATGTGGTCATGGGGTATTTGGAAGGGTGTTGGCTGGAGTGCCATTATCTACATAGCATCTATTTCTGGTATTGATCAACAACTCTATGAAGCTGCTACAGTGGATGGCGCTGGAAGATTCCAGAGAATGTGGCATATTACAGTTCCTGGATTGATTCCTACTTTTTGTGTGCTTCTGTTAATGTCAGTGGCGAATATTTTAAGCAATGGTATGGATCAATATCTTGTATTTCAAAATGCTACGAATGCCAACTCTATTATGGTGTTGGATCTATATGTGTATAAGCTTGGTATTGAAAAGGGACTGATTCCTTTATCTACGGTAGTCGGTATGGTGAAATCTATTATAAGCGTTACGCTTTTATTTGGAGCCAATGGAATATCTAAATTAGTGCGCGGTGAAAGCATCGTATAAAGGAAAGGAGTAGCCATGAATACAAAAAAACATTATAAAAATAAAAGTAAATTCAAACAAAAACCAGGAGATATTATATTTAATATCATTAATTATACAATATTTATTTCATTTACCCTTTTATGTATTTTCCCCTTTTACTATCTGTTTATTAATACAATTAGTGATAATGAGATGGTTTCAAGAGGCGCAATTAACTTTTTCCCTCAGGGAATACATTTTAATAACTATATATCTCTGCTCAATGTGAGTGATATCTATAATGCATTATTAGTTTCAGTAAGTAGAACTTTATTAGGAACAGCAGTTATGGTATTAGCTTCTGGCCTTGTGGGATATCTGGTAACAAAGAGGGAGATGTGGGGAAGAAAATTCCTGTATCGGTTTTTAATCATTACCATGTATTTTAATGCGGGTATTATACCTTGGTTTTTAAATATGCAGATGATGGGACTGACGAACTCATTCTGGGCTTATATTATTCCAGGCTTAGTAGCACCTTATAACATTATTCTTGTTAAGACCTACATAGAGTCTATTCCAGCAGAGCTGGAAGAAAGTGCAGCTATAGATGGAGCATCCTATATGACTATATTTACGAGGATCATATGGCCCTTAAGTAAGCCTATCCTTGCAACCATTGCAATTTTTGGGGCAGTAGGTCATTGGAATTCTTTTACGGATTCCCTTATATTAATGCAGTCAGCTCCTAAACTTTATACATTACAGCATAGATTGTATATCTACTTAAATCAGGCAAATAACTTAAGTGCACTTATGGAGTCTGGCGGACAAATCAGTGAGGCGGTGTTGAAGTCAGCACTTAGCGGTAAGGTTATCAAATATACAATATCTATGGCAACCGTTCTGCCTATATTGTTGGTATATCCTTTTATGCAACGTTATTTTGAGAAGGGAATAATGATGGGGGCTGTTAAAGGCTAAGCATGGAAAGTACTTGTAAGGCGTCAAAGTACGTCGCCAAACAAGTTCTAAGTTCCATGCCGAAGAATGGCTTTGGGAGCCATTCTTCCCGCGTGGTTGGGCCGTGGAAGCGGTATGGTGGTGAGTGTTAAGTATTTTAAATATATAACACACAAAAATAAGGAGGAAGAAAAAGTATGAAACTGAAAAAAATTACTGCATTACTACTGTCAGCTATTATGGCAGCATCTCTAGTTGCTTGTGGCGGGGATACAGATAAGCCAGCAGCGGGCTCAGATCCTGTAGAGTCAACAAATAAAGCAACAGACAAGGTATCAACAGAGCAGAAAGACTCAAGTGAGGCTGAGCCAGCAGGTGATGATTTGCTTGCAGATATCATCCCTGAGGAAACGGTAACACTTGATGTTTACAGTCAGCTTGCTAACTATTCAGGTGAGCAGATTGGTTGGTTTGGTCAGATTATGAAAG
>CAZKGP010000152.1:0-5956 GCA_964552225.1 uncultured Acetatifactor sp. | reverse complement strand
AATGGAGATTATTATGAACTTACATATTACAAGTATTCCAGGTGATGGAATAGGACCTGAAATTGTTGCTGAGGCAAAAAAAGTATTAAATAAAGTGGCTGATAAGTACGGTCATACAATAACTTTTACAGATATTTTAATGGGAGGAGCCTCCATTGACGTTCATGGTGTTCCTTTAACAGAAGAAGCAATTGCAACTGCAAAATCGGCAGATGCAGTTTTAATGGGTTCCATTGGAGGGGATACTACCAAATCTCCATGGTATCAACTGCCTCCTAATTTAAGACCAGAAGCAGGATTATTAAGAATCCGTAAGGCATTAAATTTATTTGCTAATTTACGTCCAGCAATTTTATATAAAGAATTGGCTGGTGCATGCCCACTTAAAGAAGAAATCAGCGGTGCTGGTTTTGATATTATGATTATGAGAGAATTAACTGGTGGCCTTTATTTTGGAGAGCGCAAAACAATTGAAGAAAATGGTGTCCGTAAAGCGATTGATACCTTAACATATGATGAAAATGAAATCCGCAGAATTGCAATAAGAGGATTCGATATTGCAATGAAACGCAATAAAAAAGTAACAAGTGTTGATAAAGCAAATGTACTTGATTCTTCTAGACTTTGGAGAAAAGTAGTAGAAGAAGTTGCAGCTGATTATCCAGAAGTTAAGTTAGAGCACATGTTAGTGGATAACTGCGCAATGCAGCTAGTTAGGAATCCAGCACAATTCGATGTGATTTTAACAGAGAATATGTTTGGGGATATTTTATCAGATGAAGCAAGCATGGTAACAGGTTCCATAGGTATGCTGGCAAGTGCAAGTTTAAATGATACCAAATTTGGACTTTATGAACCAAGTCATGGTTCCGCACCTGATATTGCAGGCAAGGATGTTGCTAACCCTATGGCAACTATTTTAAGTGCAGCTATGATGCTTCGTTATAGCTTTGATTTGGATCAAGAAGCTGATGCTATTGAAAATGCAGTCAAACAAGTTCTTAAGGATGGCTACAGAACAGGTGATATCATGTCTGAGGGATATACTCAAGTAGGTTGTTCCCAAATGGGCGATTTATTAGTTGAGAGAATATAAACATAAATACAATTAGAAAAAATAAGAAAGGTATGATTAAAATATGAGAAGTGATTCCGTAAAACAAGGCGCAGCACAAGCGCCACATAGAAGTTTATTAAATGCACTTGGTTATACAGAAGAAGAAAGACGTCGTCCGATGATTGGTATTGTGAATTCATACAATGAGATTGTTCCGGGCCACATGAATCTTGATAAAATAACTGAGGCAGTGAAGCTAGGTGTAGCAATGGCAGGTGGTACTCCTGTTGTTTTCCCTGCTATTGCTGTATGTGATGGTATAGCAATGGGACATGTAGGAATGAAGTACTCTCTTGTAACAAGAGATTTGATTGCAGATAGTACAGAGTGTATGGCTTTGGCTCATGGTTTTGATGCTTTGGTATGTATTCCTAATTGTGATAAAAATGTACCAGGCTTACTAATGGCAGCGGCAAGATTAAATATTCCTACTATTTTCGTATCTGGTGGTCCTATGCTTGCAGGACGCGTAAAAGGTAAAAAAACAAGCCTTTCTTCCATGTTCGAAGCAGTTGGAAGCGTTTCTGCTGGAAACATGACCATGGATGAATTATATGAATTTGAAGAGAAAGCTTGTCCTACCTGTGGTTCTTGCTCTGGTATGTTTACAGCCAACTCTATGAATTGCCTAACAGAAGCTATTGGAATGGGGCTAAAGGGTAATGGAACTATTCCCGCTGTTTATTCAGAAAGAATTAGACTAGCGAAACATGCTGGTATGAAAATAATGGAATTATTAGAAAAAAATATCAAACCAAGAGATATTATGACAGAGAAAGCATTTATGAATGCACTAACTGTAGATATGGCACTAGGTTGCTCTACAAATTCTATGTTACATTTACCAGCGATTGCAAATGAAGCAGGCGTAGACCTTAATCTGGACATTGCCAATGAATTATCTGCGGTTACCCCTAATTTATGTCATTTGGCTCCTGCAGGACCAACTTACATTGAAGACTTAAATGAAGCTGGTGGTGTATTTGCAGTGATGAATGAGTTAACCAAAAAAGATTTACTTCATTTAGATTGTATGACTGTAAATGGCAATACCATTGGTGAGAATATAAAAAATTGTGTAAATAAAGACCCAGAAGTAATTCGTCCTATGGAAAACCCTTATTCTGAGACCGGAGGAATTGCTATATTAAAAGGTAATTTAGCACCAGATAGCGGCGTTGTAAAACGTTCAGCAGTTGCACCAGAAATGTTGGTTCATGAAGGACCTGCAAGAGTATATGATTGTGAAGAAGATGCCATTGATGCAATCAAGAGTGGTAAAATTGTTGCTGGTGATGTAGTTGTTATTCGTTATGAAGGACCAAAAGGCGGACCAGGTATGCGTGAAATGTTAAATCCAACCTCTGCCATTGCTGGTATGGGACTAGGTTCAAGCGTTGCACTGATTACAGACGGACGCTTCTCAGGTGCATCTCGTGGAGCATCCATTGGTCATGTTTCTCCGGAAGCTGCAGTTGGTGGTCCTATTGCATTGGTAGAAGAAGGAGATATTATTAGCATTAATATTCCAGAAAATAAATTAGATATGTTAGTGTCAGATGAAGTACTTGCCCAAAGAAAAGAAAAGTGGCAGCCAAGAGAACCTAAGATTACTACTGGATATCTATCAAGATATCGAGAAATGGTTACAAGCGGTAATCGTGGAGCGGTTTTAGAAATACCAAGAGGGTAAGGAGGACTAGATTCATGCAGTTAACAGGTTCTGAAATTGTCGTTGAATGTTTAAAAGAGCAAGGGGTAGATACTGTATTTGGATACCCAGGAGGTACAATTTTAAACATTTATGATGCATTATATAAACATAGTAATGAAATTAATCATATTTTAACATCACATGAACAAGGTGCTTCCCATGCAGCAGATGGATATGCAAGGGCTACTGGTAAGGTTGGTGTATGTTTGGCTACGAGTGGTCCTGGTGCCACTAACTTAGTTACAGGTATTGCAACTGCCTATATGGATTCTGTTCCTATGGTTGCAATTACTGCCAATGTAACACTTCCTTCTTTGGGAAAAGATTCCTTTCAGGAGGTAGATATTGCAGGTGTAACGATGCCTATTACCAAACATGGATTTATAGTGAAAAGTGTTGATATTTTAGCAGAGACCATTCGTAAGGCTTTTCATATTGCTAGAAGTGGACGTCCTGGTCCTGTTTTAGTAGATATCACAAAAGATGTTACAGCAGCACTTTGCGAGTATACTCCTGAAACACCATTAAGTATGGAGCGTGTGAATCAATATACCTCTGCAGAATTAGATTCGGTTATTGATATTATTAAACAAGCAAAAAAACCATTTATTTATTTAGGTGGTGGCGCTATTATCTCAGAAGCATCAGAAGAAGTTGCCTCTTTTGCTGAATTAGTGGATGCTCCAGTATGTGATACCTTAATGGCAAAGGGAGCATTCGATGGTAAGAGCTATAGATATACTGGTATGATAGGTATGCATGGTACAAAAACATCCAATTTTGGGGTGAGCCAATGCGATTTATTAATTGTACTTGGGGCTCGATTCTCAGACCGCGTTATTGGGAATCCAAAACGTTTTGCAGAAAATGCAAAGATTGTTCATATTGATATTGATGCTGCTGAAATTAATAAAAATATTCGTGTAGATGCTTCTATTATTGGAGATTTGAAACATGTATTAAAAGAAATCAATAATAAACTCACGAAACAAGATAATTCAGAGTGGATGAAAAGCATTACTGATATGAAAGAGATTTATACCTTAAAGTATGATGAAAGTCAATTGTCCTGTCCTTTTGTTATGGAAGAAATAGATAGGGTAACAAATGGAGAAGCCATTATTACTACAGATGTGGGGCAACATCAAATGTGGGCATCACAGTTTTACAAATATACCAAACCTCGTACCTTTCTTTCTTCTGGTGGCTTGGGGACTATGGGATACGGACTTGGTGCTTGTATAGGTGCAAAAATGGGACAACCTGATAAAATCTGCATTAATATTGCAGGAGATGGTTGCTTTAGAATGAACATGAATGAACTTGCAACGGCAAGCCGCTATAACATCCCCATCATTCAAGTAGTAATTAATAACCATGTTCTTGGTATGGTACGTCAATGGCAAACATTATTTTATGATAAACGTTATTCCCAGACTATTTTGAATGATAGTGTAGACTTTTGCAAAGTAGCAGAAGGCTTGGGATGTACTGCCATTAGAGTAACTACCAAAGAAGAAGTTGCACCAGCTATTGAAAAAGCTATTCGTTTAAAAGCACCAGTATTTATTGAGTGTATAATTCCGGAAGATGACAAAGTATTTCCTATGGTGCCTGCAGGAGCGCCGATTAGTGAAGCTTTTGATGGGGAAGACTTAAAAGGGTAATCATTATGAAACGTAAACTTTCCGTATTCCTTGGTTTTATTATTCTATTGCTGGTTTTGATGTTGTGTGGATATATTACATTGACAATCTATTACAAAGAAAAGTTCAGTTTAAATACTTGGATTAATGGTGTATATTGTACTGGTAAAAGCATTGAGTATGTTAATTTGGAGCTTCAATATAACGTTGAAACTCCAAATATCTCTATTATTGATATAGATGGAAACACTTATCAACTGCCTTTAGAAGAAATTAAGTATTCTAGTGATTACACCCAATCGTTACATGAGTATATGCATAATCAAAACCCATATCTATGGATAGGTAATGCAGTGTTTTCTAAAAAGAATCAAATAAAACCAACCATTTATTTTGAACAGTCAAAATTACATGACTATTGGAAGGAACTTCCCTTTGTTCTAATGGAGCAGCAAAGAGAAAAAGAAATTTCCATCCAATTAACGGAAAAAGGGTATTGCTTGGTGGATGGTTTGAGTAACCGTTTGAACTTAGAATATAGTCTTTCTCTTTTGGAAGAAGCAATTTATAAGGGAGAAAGTACCATTGATTTGTCTCAAATGGGGGCTTATGATAGTATTCCATTAAATGAGAAGCAAAAGGAAATAATGGAGCTTTGGACTAAAATAGAAGAGTTTCAAACTTGTAATATTATTTATGATATGGGAGATGCAATGATTGCTATTGATGCATCTGTAGCAAGTGCTTTTATTGCATTAGATGCAGACGGTAATTTTGCCCTTGATGAGAATAATGAGTTAATATTAGACCATGAAGGCGTAGAGGTTTTCATAAATAAATTATGTGATACATACAATACCTATGGTAAGGAAAGAGAGTTTCACGCCACACGGGGAGATACTGTGGTTGTAAAAGGTGGTATTTATGGTACGGAATTAGATGCAAAAGCAGAGGTAAATTACTTAACAAATGCTTTTTTAGCATCCAAAAAAGAAGTACATATACCGACTTACAAAAGAAAAGGTGTCGTTCGAGGAAAAGACGATATTGGCAATACCTATATTGAAGTTGATATGACAGAACAAAGAATGTATTACTATAAAGATGGTGAGTGCATTGTTGAAACTGACATTGTTACAGGAAATACAAGTAGAAGAATGGGAACGCCAGAAGGCGTTAATTACGTATATGCAAAGCAGAAAAACCGTGTTCTGAGAGGACCAGGTTATGCATCCCCTGTAAAGCTGTGGATGCCAGTAACTGGAAACATTGGTATACATGATGCTAGCTGGCGCAATAAGTTTGGTGGTGAAATTTATCAAAAAGATGGTTCTCATGGATGCATCAACACACCATATGAAAATGCCAAAGTGATTTATGATTCTATAGAGGTTGGAATACCGGTTATTATGTTTTATTAAAGATGTGAGCAAGCTCCCACGGGCGTCTTATAAAATTCTTTCTGCATGGCTTAATTTG
>CAZKGP010000151.1:0-6034 GCA_964552225.1 uncultured Acetatifactor sp. | reverse complement strand
TCTTCCCATTTCATATTACCATTACAGTATTCAAGTAATGCTAAGCCAAATTCATTTTTGAAGCTTTGACTTGGGAATGTGGTAAAGTTCCAAGTAACACTATTCTTTCCGTTTTCCATATAACGGAACATCTCTTGAGCAAGAGGATCTGAAGGTTTCTCATTCTCACTAAATGTAACGAATGGTGCAGCATTTCCTAGTTTGTTAACCATATAGTCTTTACCTACATCTGAAGAAATCAACCAGTTTGTAAAATCAAGTGTTGCTTTTTGATCCGCTTCAGAAGATTGGTTATTCAAACACCAGAAATTTTCAGTACCAGTACATAGGCCTTGATTTTCCTCACCCTCAACACCTGTATAAATCGGCATAAATTTAATATTCTCTTCTTCTACTACATTACCGTCAACATCTGAAATCTGTCCCCATGCCCAATTACCATTTTGAACCATTGCGCATTGTCCAAGAGCAAACTCAGCCATTGAATCTGTAACTGATTTACTACCTAACAAGCCTGGCGCACATGTAGAATTATTAATATATAAATCAAATATATTTTTGTAATTATCGGAATATGTAAAATCTATTTTAGCCATATCACCTACTTCATTATCTTTATATTCATAATATACAGGAAGATTCGCAAGATGAGTCTGCCATCTCCAGTCTTCCCCTGGCAATAAGGATGTAGATGCAAAAACACCTTGAATTCCTAATTCATCCTTTTTGGCTGTCATGTCTTCAACTACTTCTTTAAACTTATCAAAAGTATTGATTTCATCTATACTAGCTGCTTTCGCATCTGTTGTTCCAAAATATGCCTGCATAATCTTATCATTATAAATAATTCCATAAGATTCTACTGTGTATGGAACTCCGTATACATTTCCATCAGCGCCTTTTATTGCAATACCTTTATCAGATAGTTGTTTATACATTTCAGAATCAGTCAAGTCTAAACAATAATCCTTCCAGAATTCATAACCAATTGGACCATTGATTTGAAATAATGTAGGCGCATTCTTGCCTGTTATTTCAACTCTAAGAACATCTTCATATGTATTACTTGCTGCAGTTACAACCTTAACTTCTACTCCAGTTTCTGCCGTATAATGTTCAGCAATCTCCTGCCAAATTGGATCTACTTCAGGTTTAAAATTCAAATAATATACTTTACCTTCTCCTGTAAGTTCTGTAGGTTCAGTAGCTTCTGTAGACTTGTCTTGTTCTGTTGTTTTAGACACTTCGTCAATTACTTGTGTAGATTCATTATTACCTGATGTTTTAGATTCCTTATCGTTTCCACATCCAACTAGCATGGTAGAAATCATTGTTGCACAAAGTATTACACTTAATAGCTTCTTTTTCATAATCCATACCTCTCCTTTTATTAAATGAGTAACATTACAGCCATGAATTTAGCGCTATAAATCCATAGATAAATCATAAATAATATTTTCGGCACCGGTATTGGTAACGTTGTCGGTAACGTTACCAATTACATGAAAAGAATAACATCAAGAATCATGTTTGGCAATAAATATTTTCGTATTTTTTCGAACTTCGTTAATAGTATTGATTTGAAAAGATTATTTTTGTATATATTGCACAAAAAAAAGCAGATAACGGGAGTCGGACCCGCCTTTCCAGCTTGGGAAGCTAGCGTTCTACCGATGAACCATATCTGCTTATATTTTATTATTATATATATTCTTTATAAAAATGGCAATAGTTTTTTAACTGTTGTCTATACAGGTTAAGCAAATCCCCATTTTGTCCGATATTTTATATAGTGAGACTGCTTTACAAGCATAACAAACAACACACTTATATTCAAGGAGGAATAAAGTATGCTTAATATTAATTCAAATTTACCCCAAAATAATACTAGTAATATTTCAAATATAAATAAACCAAATAATACTTCTACCAAAAATAAATATGCCACCTACACTCCCCCTACCAATAACGGAAGTCCCGATACCATAGATATTTCTGAAACTGGTATGAAGCATTCATTGCAAGCGCAAGAAAGTGACAAAATAGGGCAATTATCTGAAGAAGGTCTTTTGAAAATGTATCAAGATCAAATAGATAGGATGAAGGAAAGTAAAAGTAAGTCTAGTAAAGGTGCTTCTGATCTTGCCAAAATAATGAAAATAGCAAGACGAATCGCAGACGGAGACATCGTTCCAAAATATGATGAACAAAAGTTAATGGAATATAATCCGATTTTGTATCAGGTTGCAAAAGCCGCTGCTATGTTAAGCAAAAAAGAAGAGCGTGAAACACATAAGTCTCTATATGATGACGAAGAACAAAGTATCAGAGATATGCAACATATGTTAGGAACAGATACATCTAGTAGTTCAGATACAATTGTAATAAGTGAAAATGATTTGACTGGAGAAACAGGAGTGTAATTGACATTTACACTCCTGTCACTTTTTTATAATCCTTGTATAAATGTTTCTATTTCAAAGTTGACTTGTTCTGGGTTATCACCGTTAGAAAAATGTGCAGCATTTTTAATAATACGCAACGGATAACCTGTACTTCCTGCCCATGCTTCGCAGTATTGTTTTACTTTTCCAGTTTTATCTTTGTCACCAAGTAAAATCAAGACGGGAAAACTAAAGCTCATATCTTTGTTTTCAACAACAAACTCACCATATGCAATCCCCATCTGCTCAATAATCTGCTCTTTGGTTAACGGTTCTAACATTTCAATCATTTTCTGATAAGAATAATCTGTTTGGGAAACGGACTTTGCCATACTATTTCTTAGTAGCTTATTCGAAAACCATCTTGCCATTGGTTCTACTTTTTTTAACCACCATAAATCTGATTTTGAATAATAACTTAATCCAAATGGTGTTGTGTCTAGAGCTATAAACCCCTCTACCACATCTGGGTATAAATAACCAAACATCTGACTTGGATATCCGCCCATAGACATACCAACTAATATTACTTTTTCAATATTTTCTCTATCTAAAATTGATTTTAATTCCAATGCTGTCTGCTGATATGAGAAATTATGATATGGTCTTGATAATCCATGCAATGGAACATCCCATGTAATAATTGTGTATTTATTCTCAAAATATGCAACTTGTTTTTCAAACATAGAATGATTTGCCGTTAAACCATGAGTGAAAACAATACATTTTTCTGTGTGACTTTTGCAACTTTGAATCCAATAATGCACAATACCATTCTTGGAATTGATTTGCTTGTGTTCCATCCTCTCTCATCCTCCTATTTAAGGTTGTAGATTCTTCTGTACTTTTGTATTCCATAATTATATTCTACCACACCAATTTTATTGTGCATATATTAGCAAAAAAAATTATTTTATAATATTTACTAATCTTTAATAATTAGAATGATTGTAATTATGCGCTAACTTAGATATAATTATATATATATTCGGGGAAGGCACCCATAATAAAAAACGTAGAATATAAATAATTACTAAGGGGGAACGACCCATGACAAAAAACGTAGTAGTAATTAATCAAGAAGGAAAACAGATTGGAGTTACCTACCCTGCTAGGGCAAGGGGACTTGTTAAAAAAGGACGGGCAGTGTATGAGAATGACTGTCAGATACGTCTTTCTGATTCCACTCCGTCCATATTAATGGAGGAAGAAGAAATGGAACATAAATTATATTTTAACGCTAGAGAATGGAAGTTTAATCCTGAATGCACTACCAACAAGGGTGAACGAAGCTTTATCAGTGGAGCAAATGATGAAATCGCAGAAGTTTATACGATAGCATCTTGGGGGCCAGATTCTGATTGGACTGAAATTATAAGTAAGTCACTTGTATTAGAAAAAAGGACACCCTATACCTTTACCTTTTGGTTAAATGGTGGAGAAAATGAAAGCTTTACCAATGAGGTTTGCCAGCTCCACATCCTTTTTAATAATGATAAAGAGAATGCATTAATCTACAAACTGAATCGTGATTTTATTAAGCCGATTAAGAAACATAATGGCTGGTTATTATTTGAAATACCTTTTACTACAGAGGATAATGAATTTACCCAGTTAAAATTTGTAGCCTGCAATGCATATACTACAATTCAGACTACCAAGGAGCATTCGGAATATGAAGATTTGGAGAATGTACTAGATGAATTTGAGGGCCAACGTCCACTAAGACACAATATTATCTGGGGAGCAGACGGTTTCGATCCATCTGCTTGGTATTCCACCAAATCCCTTCGAGAAGGTGGCAGTTCTAGTGCTGAAGATCAACAATCTCAGAAACACAGTAACATCTGGGGTACTGATTTTCATCATGTTAAAGAAAAAATCGGGAATTTTAAAGATGATATAATCGATACTTTCTCAGGTAGTAATAAACAAAATTAATCTATTAAAGGGTGCCACTCTCGGCACCCTTTTTATATTTCTCAAACCAAATATTCAATTACCTCTGTTATATCATGAAGCACAGGCACCCCACACTTTGACAATGTCTCTTTACTCTGATGTCCTCTACATATCAGCAAACAATCTGCTCCTAATGCCTTGGATACCTCATAGTCATGCTGGGTATCTCCAATTACAATACATTTTTCCACATCTTGTCTAGCAATATATTCTAACCCTACCTCTAGCTTGCTCTTAGCGTAGATATCTGAAATGCCTAGAATCTCGTCAAAATAAGAATTGATGTCAAACTCATTTAATTGAGATAATAAATTATTAATTTCTGAAGCAGATAAAATAATCTGTTTTATTTTATGTCTCTGAATATCTTTTAATACCTCTTCGGTATTTTCAAATAAACTGCAATTACCACTATTCTGAGAATGATATAATCTCATATACACTTCTGCCATATCCTCAAAAGACTCTGCTTCCAAATCAAAACCAATTTTCTTATAATAGTCAATAATAGGAAAACAAAATACATTATGATATTCTGACAGACTTTTTAATGTATTTAGCTTTCGGGCTTCTAATAGTTGATTGACGGTTTGAATACACCAATCAACATCATTGAACAAAGTACCATTCCAATCCCATATAACATGCGAATATTTTGGCTTTTTATTCATCATTACCCCTTTTGTCCTTCGCAAACTGACTATCCAATTTCTTAAAGAAATCTATCCTTGGTTCTAAGAATTTTAAGGTATGCTTTGATAAATCTCCTGTATAGAAATCAATATTTTCAAAAATAAAATCCCAGTTCCACATACGTTCATCAATATTCATATATTCACGGAACATCTCACAGCCACTTGGTGCAACAGGATGAACTAAAATAGCCATTACTTTACATGCATAGAAACAATCAATGAGAGTCTGTTTTCTCAAATCATCATTATTCTCACCCTCTGCTATACGGATTTGATTGGCCCAGTACTTATTGATTTCCCTGATATAAGCATCTAATGTATAAGCAATTCGATGGAATTCATGGTTATACATATGTCTCTCATACTCCACTACTTTTTCTTCCACCAAGGTTTTAATGCTATCACTTACTTCACCAGTTGGTATTTTCCCATCATAATAGTTCTGGGTAGTATAGAAACAAGAGCGTAATAAACGATTGAATACATTAGTTAAAAGATTACCATCCTTTAACACCATATCCACTCCCACTTTATCCTCTTCTTTCATAAAAGCCTGAGGACTGAAGCTTGTACTTTTATTAGAAAGACCTAATCCCATAAAATGCATACGCAATTGCTCTGGTGTATAATAATCTAACAATTCACTGGCCATTGGAGGTTTGATTTCGGAACTACTACTTGCCTTCGTATCCATAAATAAAATATGGCGGTTAGCAACTATATGAGGGAAAGAAATACCCTTGTCATTCTCTGATAGATGGGCAAACATTCCCATCTCTGCAATTCCATAGAAATAAATATTATCTTCTCCTATAAATTGATATACAAGGCTTTCTTCTGCAGTCCACCACTCTTTCAATTCCTCTTGGATTCTACCTATGGATTCCAAAAATGATTTGGTAAATGAAATAGGTGCCCATAGAGACTCAGGCC
>CAZKGP010000150.1:0-6039 GCA_964552225.1 uncultured Acetatifactor sp. | reverse complement strand
GGCTGGATGGTGCCAGTGAAGTTTATATTTTCTGGAAAATAGTAATGCCAAATGTTAAACCTGCATGGCTTACACTTGCAATCTTTCAGTTCCAGCAAATGTGGGGCAATACAGGTGGTACATTCCTACGAGATGAAGATTTAAAACCGTTGCAATATTCATTACAGCAAATTGCAGCAGGTGGTACAGCCAGAGCTGGTGCCGCGGCGGCAGTTACATTTATTATCGCAGCAGTACCAATCACATTTTTCTTACTTTGTCAGAAAAACGTGTTAGAGACCATGACATCGTCTGGTCTAAAAGAGTAAGGGAGGGGATAGGAAATGAAAAAATATATGCGTGCTATCAAAGCAATTTCCTTTTGCCTGACTACAGTTTTGCTGGCAACAACATTATTGGGAGAAACAGCAAATGCTCAATCTCTTCCTTATATGACTTATAATTATGATTATCGTGAATATGTACACTTTACTCCGGCAGCTTACCTGCCAGAGAACACAATAAGAGGAGAGTACCTTACATATGAGGGAAGTCCTTTAGGTAAATTCTTAAGTCCCCAGGATATTTGTAAGGATGCCAACGGTAACGTTTACATAGCTGATACTGGTAACAATCGTATTGTTGTGCTAGATAGTTCAATGAAAAAGGTAATAAATGTGATTTCTTCTTTTAATAATGATGGAAAGGAAGACACCTTTAACCAACCATACGGTGTATACATTTCCCAAAAATCACAGTTATATATAGCAGATTCACAAAATAAAAGAGTAGTAGTCTTAGATGAAGATGGTACCTTGGTTAAAGTAGTAGCCAACCCTACTTCTGAAAGCTTAGAGGATGATTATGTATTTACACCCCTTAAGGTAACTGTTGATTATGCAGACAGAATATACGTAATTGCACAGAATATGTTTGAAGGAATTATGGTATTTGAAAACAATGGTAATTTTTCTAACTTCTTTGGAACCATAAAAGTTGAAGTTTCCCTGTGGGATAAGTTTTGGAAACGTATGGCAACCAAAGAAGAAAGAGCCAATCAACAATTATTTATTCCGACAGAATTTACAGGTATAGATATTGACCAAGATGGTTTTGTATATGCATCCAACATCGATCCTAAAGGCAAGCAAGGGGTTAGACGTTTGAACCCAAAGGGTGAGGACGTAATCAAAAAAGGTGAAAGTGAAATGATAGGTGGAGAGTCGTGGATTGGTGGCAATACTGAATATTCAGGACCATCTCAGTTCACGGATGTAGTATACAGAGACAACGGCATCTATTCTTGCTTAGACCGTAGAAGAGGTCGTATTTTCACCTATGATCATGAAGGAAATCTTCTCTATATTTTTGGTGGTTTAGGAACTCAGGAAGGTAACTTTTATATGCCTGTTGCCATAGAAGATATGGGGGACAGATTAATTGTTCTTGATGCAACAAGAGCAGAACTTCAAACCTTTAATGTTTCAGAGTACGGAAGACTGATTAATGAGGCAGTAGCATTGCGATATGATGGTGATGAAACACTTGCTGTTGGTCTGTGGGAACGAGTATTAGAATTAGATGAAAATAATGAATTAGCGAATACAGGTATTGGTAAGGCATATTTAACCGCAGGGGACTATGAAAAAGCAATGAAGTATTTGGAACTTGGTATGAAGAGAGATTATTACTCCATTGCATTCAGACGTTACAGAAATAGTTTTTTAACTGCAAATGCCAATTATCTACTAACAGGTGTGATTGTGTTAATTATTCTATGGCAGTTTTGGAAGCGTAGAAAAAAAGGTAAACAAAAAAGCCAAGCGAAAGGAGGACTATTAAATGGGTAACTATTTTTCTAAGGAAAAATGGAAATATATGTTTTATACCATAACTCATCCCATGGACGGATATTATTGGATCCGACATGGAGATAGAGGAAGTGTCCCTCTTTCTATCTTAATGGTAATTATCTTTTCAATTTGTTTTTCTGCGAATCGATTACTAGCAAGTTTTGTGGTAAATGATTTGGACCCACGTGCAATAGACAGTTTATATGAATTAACAGGAATCTTATTTTTCTTCCTATTATTGTGTATTAGCAATTGGTCTATCACCTGCCTAATGGAAGGAGAAGGGAAATTAAAACATATTGTGATAGCCATTGGCTATGCAACCGTTCCCATCAGTATCGTTCTAACGATTGCAACAATTGTAAGTCAAGGCATAGCAGACAATGAAGAAGCGTTTTACATTATTTTGTTAGGAGTTGGAATTGCATACGGCGTTATTATGATGTTGCTTGGCATTATGCAAGTACATAATTATTCATTAGGTAAAACACTGCTTACACTTATTTTTACCTTTGTAGCACTTATTATTATTATATTTGTAATATTGCTATTAACCAATATGTTAGGTATGGTATACAACTTTTTTAGAAGTATTTATACAGAGATAATTTTTAGAACTTAGGAGGCAGAGGCATGAAGTCTTTAAAAAAAGAGAAATACAGACAGCCTATGAGTCTGGCAAAAAAGATTGCGCTTTGTGTCTTAGGGATAGCGTTAGTGATTGGTATCATCTATTTGTCATATTATTTGATACATTATGTATTTTATGACCGCTATAAAGATTATCTTACTTCCTACGAGGTAGAAGAAGGAAAAGATTTTCAACCTAAAAAAGAGACCAAAGCCGATGTGGCTGACATGGTACTAGTAGAAGAGAATGATATATTAAAGCTTTATACAGATATGGAAACTGCAAATGTTGCTGTTTACGACAAAAGAAATGGCAAAACCATCTATTCAAATCCACTTAATCCGGATGAAGATAGTATGGCAAACGTAACAAATAAGAATTACTTAAAATCACAATTTATTTTAAGCTATTACAATAAAGAAGTAATAAGTGGAACTTATGATTCTTATAGTATGTCCGTAGAACGAGGACAGGTAACAGCAGAATCTATTGAAAATGGGATTCGCTATATCTATAAAGTTGGTGATTTTGAAGGTAGCAAAAATGGTACAGTACCAACATATATAACAAAAGAAAAATTAGAAGAGATATGTTTAGGGTTAGATGAAAAAGATGCCAAATCTTTAACGCGATATTATATAGAAAGTGCTTTGGCAGATGAATTGCTAGAGCTTAACGGAGTAGCACTTAAAAATGTAAAAACAATCCAAAAGATTCAAAAGTGGTTAGATGGTATTGGATGGACACAAGAGGATTATGAGGAACAAATGGAAGTTGCAGGAGAAGAAACAAATACTCAGATATCCTTTCAAGTTGCTTTAGATTATCGTCTTAATGAAGATGGATTGGATGTGTCAATTCCTGTTTCTATGATAGAAGAGTATGGTGGCGGTTCTATCTTTAGAATTCAGCTACTAAGAACAATGGGAGCAGCGGGACAAGAGGAAAATGGATATATAGTAGTGCCTAATGGCTCTGGATCAATCATCAATTTTAATAATAATAAAACAAGTGCAGCTTCCTATGCACAATATGTATATGACATTGATCCCCTTGCAGCTAATTTTACTACAGTAGAATTTACAGAAAGTGCCAAATTACCATTGTTTGGAATCTGCCGTGAGGATAGCAGTGTTCTAGTTACCATAGAAGATGGTGAAACCTTATCACATATCACAGCAGGAATTTCCGGTGTATATAATGACTATAATTATGCGTATCCGACCTTCGTGCTACGTGTAGCAGATTATCTAGGGATGTTTGGTGACTCAACCTCGGACGTATTTGTACTAGAGCCAGATATGTATGACACTAATCTTAGTGTAAAGTATACATTCTTAACGGAAGAGAACAGCGGTTACGCAGGTTTAGCTAATTATTATAGAAACCGTCTGATAGAAGAAGGTAAATTAAATCAGACTGCACAAAGTGGAGATATTCCTTTCTATTATGATATTATCGGTGGAGTAAAAGAGACAG
Source organism: uncultured Acetatifactor sp. (assembly GCA_964552225.1). GTDB lineage: Bacteria > Bacillota > Clostridia > Lachnospirales > Lachnospiraceae > Acetatifactor. Next base: position 2,097 of record CAZKGP010000150.1, on the reverse strand, counting down.
ACCATGTATTAGGTGTACAATGGCTGAAAACTTTCCCTATGACAACCTTTGATCAGGCAGGAGAGATATCCAATGAATTAGCTGCAGAAGGAATCTCCAATCAAGTTATGAATTTCCAAGGTTGGTTTAATGGTGGTTACTACCATGATACGCCAGATAAGATTAAAGTACTTCGTAAACTAGGTGGTAAATCAGACTTGGAAAAACTAAATCAAACGGTGGCCTCCAATGGTGGAAACTTATTTGCAGACGTAGCATTTCAAAGAGTCACTTTTGCAGATGATGGTTTTAACTATTCGGCAGAATCCTCTAGATATTATGGAGCTGGATATGTAGTTAACTTTGGTTTTGTGAATCCTGGTACATTAAGGGCAACATCAGGATTGGGTTATATGGAAACGAAATATGATCTTTTATCACCCAAATATTTACCAAGATATGTAGAAGCTTTTAGTAAGAAAATTGATAAGTTTGATGTAGCTGGCATTTCCTTAAGAGATTTAGGCAGCAACGTCCATTCTGATAAAAAGAGGAATCATATTATTAACCGTCAGGAAGCATTAGATATTTTACTTGGTCAGTTTGAGATATTAAAAGAAACAGATAAGAAATTAATGACTAACAATGCAGACCAATATAGCTTTGCATATTCATCAGATATTATTAATACACCAATTACACATAATGAAATATTATTAGTGGATGCGGACATACCATTGTATCAAATGATTATCCATGGCAGCATTAATTATTCTACAGCTCTTTTGAATTATTATGATGAGGAAGATAACACAGGTCTTATTTTAAATATGATTGAATATGGTGCAGCACCTCATTATATGTTTACTTGGGAAGAATCAAGTAGAATGAAGAATACAGGATTAAATAGATTCTATGCCACAACTTATGATGTATGGAAACAAGAAGCCATAGATGTTTATTCACAGGTAAATGAAGCATTGAAGTATGTGACAGATGCAACAATTGTGGATCATGAAATCGTAAATGAAGATGTAAGAAAAGTAACTTATAGTAATGGAGTAACCATATTTGTGAACTATGGAGATCAAGAGGAAACCATAGATGGTATCAGTATTCCTGCAAAAGATTATAGGATGGAGGGGAATTAATTGAAAAAAAGAAAAAAACTAACTCTTCTCCAAAAACGAATGAGAACTGGTTATTTATTCATCTTACCATGGTTTGTAGGATTTCTCATTTTCTATATTAGATCGATTGTAATGACAGGACAATTTGCCTTTTCAGAACTAAGTATGGATGTAATCAATGGGGGATATAAACTAGATGCAGTAGGCTGGGAGAATTTCAGATACGCATTTAGAGTACACGGTACGTTTAAGCAGGTATTAACATCCTCTGTACTGAACATGATTGTGGATGTTCCCCTAATTATCTTTTTTAGTTTATTTATGTCATTGTTGCTAAATAAAAAGTTCCCAGGAAGAGGTATCATTAGAGCAATTTTCTTCTTGCCCATTATCTTAAACTCCGGTGCCATTACGGCAGCAATGGAACTAAGTCAAGCTATGATGTCTGGTGGTATTTCTACAATGGCTACAGAAGCAGCTTCTTCCGCATCTGAAATAAGTGTGACCATGGGTATGGGATACTTCCTCGAACTATTCTTTGATTTGGGAGTTCCAGAGGTTATCTTAGAATATGTAGTTACTGCAGTTGCCAGAATTAATACTATTATATCAGCATCAGGGGTACAGATTATTATATTTATTGCAGCACTTCAATCAATACCTGGCTCCTTATATGAAGTAGCCAAAATCGAAGGTGCAACAGGTTATGAGACCTTTTGGAAGGTAACATTTCCTATGGTAATGCCTCATATTATAACTAACGTAGTTTATACAATTGTTGACAGCTTTACGGAAAGTGAAGTAGTTGAACTGGCGTATGATACAGCATTTACAGCTTTTAACTATGGACTAAGTTCAGTCTTTAGCTTGGTTAGTACTATTATTACTTGTGTTATTTTAGTCTCGGTATGCGGATTCATTCAGAAACGTACCTTCTACTATAATTAGGAAAGGAGAATCACATGGCAAAATATATAAAACTTGCTAA
>CAZKGP010000149.1:0-6054 GCA_964552225.1 uncultured Acetatifactor sp. | reverse complement strand
AAAACACGTCAATTTGCAGTGAACATGCATGATTGACGTGTTTTTTAGTGGAATTATGTATTAGATAGTTCTTTTAGTTCTGCCAACATTTTGGGGAGTTCGGTAATCATTGTTTCATCGGTAAATTGGCAAGTGCCCACTTTTTTATGGCCACCACCATGATATTTTAACATAAGGCTGCCAACATTCACATTGGAGGTTCGATTAAGTATACTGTAGCCCACAGCTGCACTGCATCCTAAGCCACCGCGACCACTCACAATCCATGCTGAAATATTTTGCTCTGGATACATGCTGTATATTAAAAAACGATTGCCAGAATAGATTGGATCTACTTTGCGTAAATCAGAAATGATTAAATTGCCATCTACAATAGTATGCTTTTTAACCATTTCCATAAATTGAGTGGTTTGCTCCTTATATCTATCAACTCGCTCTATAATATCAGGAATTGCTAAAATCTCATTTGTAGTCATTGTACGGCATGCATCAATTAAATTTTCCATTAACTGATAGTTGGAAATTGTAAAATTGCGCCATCTTCCTAGACCTGTTCTTGGATCCATAAGAAAACCAATTAAAATCCATCCAGTAGGATTCTGAATCTCGTCTATAGTCAAATTACCCGAATCCACTTTGTCAACGGCTTCCATCAAGTCATCAAATTGAGGGAATTTCTCTCGACCACCGTAATATTCATAGATAATGCGAGCGCAAGAAGGGGTGATTCTGCTTTCGCCGTTAAATTTTCCTTCTAATTGTAATCTTTCATGTTCGCTTGAGTGGTGATCAAACCATAAGCCACATCCTTCTACATAAGGTACATTGGCAAGACAATCATTTTCTGTTATTTCTATAAGTCCATCTTGTAAGTCTTTTGGGTGTGCAAACTTCCAATGGTCAATAATGCCGGCTTCCTTCAGCAAAGCACCGCATGCAAGTCCATCAAAATCAGAACGAGTTACTAATCTCATTATAATTCCTCCTGCTTCCAAAGTAGTTTATGAATTTTACTCAATTACGTTAATATTTATATTAAGTATAATAGGAAATTATAAAAATTTCAACATACTTCAATAATTGGTGATAGATTCTTTACGGTATGTTTGGGGGCTTACTCCTATTGTCTGATGAAAATAGCGACTAAAATAGAGCACATCTGTAAAGCCTAGTTCATTGGCAATTTCTTTAATCATTAAGGAAGAGGAGCGTAGAAGTTTGCAGGCATATTCCATTCTTTGGTGTGTGTGGTATTGTTGCATTGTTAAGCCTATATCTTGTTTGAAAATAGCGGCTAATCTTTTATAACTAAGGAAAAATTCTTTCTCAAGCAATTCTGCCTTAAAGGGAGTGCTTATGTTATGTTGGAGATATTCACATATTTGTTCAGAAAGAGTATGAGTATGCTTCGTTTTCTCGAATGCCATACTATGCAGAGCTAATTTTGACATTACTGAAAATAATTCTAAATTGGAGTACCATTTTTCCGCTTTATCAGATGCATGATAAAGAGAAATAACGTGTCGTAATTTTTTTTCAAATGTATCTCCCTTTGAAATGGCAATTTTTTTAGGAATAGTCATATATAATTGGTCTATATATTCTCCAGTCTGTAAATTATCGTTATAAAAGTGAATATAGTACCATGCTGTACCAGCCTTTATTGTTTTTTTACCATAATGGCGAATTCCGCTTTTTAATAAAAAAACTTCTCCTGGATTGATTTCATAGTCAACTTCTGATTCTGTAACAGTAATCTGTCCTGAGGTAACATATATCAATACATTGAAGGGCATAATTCTATCTGCATGAATAAAAGGTATGGAAGCATATAAAAAATCAGCACCACATATAAGAGGTAAATTAGAATTGTTCATTATTATTTCGTTCATAAGATAATACTCCATAAATTCGAGAAAATTGTCTATGTTAATAAGGTGATAATTGGATTATTATACATACAGATAGAAAAGTCAACTATGGGAACAATATAAAAGTAAAAGGAAGAAAAAAGAATACGGAGGTATTGAAATGCTACAAAAAATTAATATTAAGAATTACAAAAGTGATGGTTTTATCAAGCATTATCAAAAATTAATTCAAAATGTTGTAATTCCTTATCAATATGAAATTTTGAATGATAACATCGAAGGTGTTGAAAAAAGTAATGCCATTGCTAACTTTGTGAATGCGGGGAAGACAATTCGTGGAGAAAAAGCAGAGGACTTTTACGGAATGGTGTTTCAGGATAGTGATGTAGCTAAATGGATTGAGGCAGCGGCTTACTCTCTTTCACTTACACCAAACGAGGCTCTTGAGAAAGAAATAGATGATGTTATTGATATAGTAGAAGGGGCTCAGGAATCCGATGGATATCTGAATACCTATTATACCATTAAGGATAAAGATAAACGCTGGGCCAATCTTTTAGAAGGTCACGAGCTTTACTGTTCTGGGCATATGATGGAAGCAGCAGTTGCTTATTACGAAGCAACAGGTAAGGATAAATTGCTTCATGTTATGTTGAAAAATGTGAATTGTATTTATCAGTATTTTATTACAGAAGGACACGAAGGGTATCCAGGGCATCCAGAGGTGGAGCTTGCATTAATGAGAATGTATCATGCTACTAAGGATAAACAGTGTTTGGAACTGGCAGAGCATTTTATCGATGTACGTGGAGTAGATCCATATTTTTATGATAGAGAAAGACAACAGCGAGATTGGACCGTTTGGGGTAGTGATGGTAAAAACCATGATTATCAACATAGTGGCAAGCCAGTACGAGAGCAGACAGAAGCGACAGGACATAGTGTTCGCGCTGTGTATCTCTATACAGGAATGGCAAAGCTAGCACAAGTTACAAAGGATGAAACCTTAAAGGATGCATGTAAGAAACTTTGGAAAAATATTGTAGAGTGCAGGATGTATGTAACAGGGGGGATTGGTTCTACCACATTGGGAGAAGCATTTACAACCGATTATAATCTGCCAAATGATACTGCATATGCAGAAACGTGTGCTTCTATAGGATTAATGTTTATGGCATCAGAAATGCTTGCATTGGAAACAAAAGGTGAGTATGCAGATATCATGGAACGTGCTTTTTACAATACAGTATTGGCAGGAATGCAACTTGATGGTAAACGTTTCTTTTATGTTAATCCATTAGAAATAATCCCTGGAATTTCTGGTGTGATAGCAACCCATGCCCATGATTTGCCTCAACGACCTACATGGTATACATGTGCTTGCTGTCCTCCAAATGTTGCTAGATTAATAACCTCCTTGGGACAATATGCTTATGGAGAGGATGAAAGTACTGCATTTTGTCATTTGTTTGCAGAAGGTAGTGTTGACTTTGACAATGGAATGAGTTTGAAATGTACCACTAAGTATCCATATGATTTCACCATAGAGTATGAAGTAAATAAAGGTGGTAAAACATTGGCAGTACGTATCCCGAATTATTGTAATGGATTTACCCTTACTACGAATGGTGAAGCATGTGATTATGTGATTAAGGATGGATATGCCTATATAGAGCAAGTGCAGACAGGCAGTAAGATAACATTGACTCTTGATGTGGAAGTACAGAAAATATTCTGCTCTCCTAAGGTTGCTGATAATACTGGTAGTGTAGCAATTCAAAGAGGACCTTTGGTATATTGCTTGGAAGGTGTGGATAATAAGGAAGATGTGTTATCTCTTTCTATCCTGCGTGATAATGAGTTTAAAGTAGAGTGGGATGACACACTATTTGGTGGAGTGGCTAAGATTGTTACAGAAGGAGTAAAGACTTTCCAAGGTGAACACCTATATTCCAGCAAACGGCCTATAGAAGAAAAAGTAATGCTTACAGCAGTTCCCTATTATACTTGGGGGAATAGAGGTGAGAATGAAATGAGAGTATGGATTCCAGAAAAAGATATCTAAAATACATGGGAAGAATGGAGCGTTGAGCCATTCTTCCCATGTATTGTTTGTACCCTAACAATCAAATTCATACAGCTCATGCATGGCTCGTGTAGCAGCCACATAGAGAAGCTTTGCTCGCTGGGGCAATTCCATTCCTCGTTGTACGTCTAAATTCCAAAGAATAACTACATCAAATTCTAATCCTTTTACTAAGCGTATTGGCAAGACTGTAGTGCCCTTTGCAAAGGTCTGTGTTTCATCATCTGCTAATGAAATGAGTGGAGATAAAAGTAGCTTTGTTTTAGCAGCCTCATCTTCGTTTTTGCAAATGATAGCAGTCGTTGTATAACCCTTTTCATCGCTTGCAGCTATTATCTGTTTCACTCGTTCTGCAATTTCTATATCGCTCCAGAAATGTTCTTGACAAACAGGAATACCGTGCCTGATAACGGGCGTGATTTTGTAGCGTCCTAAGGAAGCCTTGTCTAAAATTTTGCTGGCATATTCTGAAATCTCAATGGTATTGCGATAGCTTTTTTGCAGCATCAAAAATTTATCTTTTGGCTTAGTAAGAAATAGTTTATTAAGGTCATACCAATCATTCATACCAGTATCATAATTAATGTTTTGAGATACATCCCCCATAATCGTAAAATAGGAATTAGGCAACAAGTTTTTTAATGCATAATAAATGCTTAATCCAAAATCCTGAGCTTCATCTAAGAATATTAAACCGAACTCTTCATTGGGCTTTTTCTGAGTGACTCGATAGTGAATTAAGGATAATGCAGCGATATCATAAAGATCAAATTGCTTATGTTGGCAAGTCGCTATATGAGTGCTGATATCATACCCATGTTCTTCGCTCCAAACGAAAAGAAAATCTGTATAGATAGTATAAATACTAGATTTGGGTGTAAGGTTCTTATAATGCTTAGCATATTTTTTTAGCATTTTCTGTATGGCATCGTAATCAAAACCGCTCATAAGAAATTTAATTCTTGTTTTAACTCGATCGTCCATAGTAGTAAGTAGACGGTTAATGCTAAAGCTTGGATTATCCTGAAGTAGGGTTAAGTTATTAGATTGTGAGAGGATGGTACCAATGCTATTGTCAATAAGTGGTTCACAATTTACAATATTTTCTCTCATTTCCATTAAGTATACTTCCAACTCCTGCATAAATAACAAGGTACATCGTAGGGCAGCAGTTTTATCTGGTATTATTATTGTGTTTTTCTTAAGCCAGTCCTTTTCGCATAATCGAATTAACAACTGTTCCATGCGCATGTGTTTGATGTCTGGAACATCCAACTCAGGTAGGCCACTTGTAATGTAATTAAGCAATAAATCATTGCTTCCTACAATACAGTATTCATTAGAAACAAAACGTTCCTTGTAATTAAATAAAAGATAGGAGATGCGATGCATCGCTACCGTTGTCTTTCCACTACCGGCTACCCCTTGTACAATAAGATTTGCAAAAGGAGATTCACGTATAATGGCATTTTGCTCTTTTTGTATAGTGGAAATAATTTCTCCTAATACAGCATCTTTATTTTGGGAGAGGTATTTTATTAAAAGTTCATCATTAGAAGTTACATCACTATCATAATATCCATATAATGTACCATCTGAAATATCATAGGTTCGTTTTTGCTTTAGATCAATGGGTATACTACTGCTATCTGGAAGCTGGTATTCTCCAGTGCCTAACCCATTTTCGTAATAAACACTAGAAATGGGTGCACGCCAGTCAGCAATCATAACATCCACTCGATTTTCAAAAACACCGTTCTTACCGATATAAACGGTTTCTTCTTGCTTTTGTTGAGCGTCTATATAGTCGATTCGCCCGAAATATGGTTTGTCTAGAGCAGCCAAGTTCTTCCGCAATTCGTTGGCAGCATGTGCTTCCAAGCTTGTGGCAGTCATAAGCTGGTTATATAACTCGACATCTCCGCTGTTGATTGCTTTATGCAGTTCTTGAACCAAAGTATGTCTAGTAGCTACATCTTCTTCATATTGAGTAATATTATTACGAATTTGTACCTTACATTTAATCAGATGCTTTTGTTCATCATTCCAATCTTGTTCTTTATGAATCATTTGCGCCTCCCTTCCAATGTAGAAAAT
>CAZKGP010000148.1:0-6099 GCA_964552225.1 uncultured Acetatifactor sp. | reverse complement strand
CCTTGAACTATGAAGATGCTAAGCTGTTACTTGAGAAGAATGATAGAGAAAGAGCAGATTATTACTATGAAAATACTGGAAGAGTATGGGGAGATGTCAATAATTACCATATGATTTTAGATACAACCAAGCTAGGCGTTGATAATTGTGCTGACATTCTAATGAAGTATTTTGAAAAAGTTGAATTGATTTAAAATTTTTATATTAATAAAAAAAATAAAAGCTGCAACTCCGTGAACTAAAAAGGAGTTGCAGTTTTTATTTTTCTTTATCTTGTTATTAGTATTGCTCTTAATGTACAGCAGGTGCATTTTTGGCACTACTCTTAGGTACAACAAAAATACAAACCAACAATGCAATAATGTATAGTACAAGGGTTAAATAAAGTACATTTTGATATCCAACAGGGTTGATTGAATTGCCTTGTGCATCTACAAAAAATTCACCCGTTCTATTAACAATAAAGGTTGCAATCTGGTTACCAACTAATCCTGCAAATCCCCAAGCAGATAATACCAAACCATGTACCTGACTAATGGATTCCATTCCAAAGTGGTCGGAAAGTAGAGAAGGTACATTACTAAATCCACCACCATAGCAAGTGTTAACAACAATTAGTAAAGGAATAATAATTAGAGTATGTCCATTGATAATTCCCTTTGAAACAATTGCAAGTGCAGTAAATGCGATGCTTAGGATAAAAATAATCTTATAGATTGTATTTCTGTCTTTCATCTTATCACCTAAAGTAGATAAACCAAGGCGTCCACCAGCATTAAAGATTGCTGTTAATGAACTGATAAGACTTACAAACGCAACTAAGCCAATTGATTTTACAATACTCTTTTCTTGTGAAATTAAAGCAAGACCACAAGTGATGTTAATAAAGAACATAAGCCAAATGCCGATAAAAGCTCTGTTTTTGAATATTTTCATTACGCTACCACTAGCTTTTTTCTCTTTTGGTTCAATCCAGCCTTCAGGTTTAGCAAGAAGAAGATGCCCGGTAAACATCATTACAAAGTAAATTGCTGCTAATATATAGAACATAATGACAATATCAAATTTGCCAAGAAGAAATTCCATAAGTGGGCTAGCAATTACTTTTGCCAATCCAAATCCTGCAATAGCAAGTCCAGTAGCAAGTCCTTTTTGCTCACTAAACCATAGCATTAGAGTTTTAACAGGTGATAAATATCCAGTTCCCAAACCAATACCCATGATAACGCCATAGCATAGGAAGATACCAATGACAGATCTCTGATAAATAAAGAATCCGGTTCCTGCCATACCACCACAGAAACAAATGGTTGCAACAAGGGAAGATTTATGAATGTCTTTTTCAACAAAAGGTCCTAAAAAGGCAGCGGACATTCCTAAGAAGAAGATGGCAAGGCTAAATGCCCATTCAATGGTACTTTTTTGAACATTGTTGCCTCCTTCATAAAAAAAACGAACGATTTCATCACTTACTAGTGACCAACAATATACAGTACCAATACTACAATGGAGTAGTAAAGCTGGAATGGCAGCCCTAATCCATTTGTTTTGAAGCTTTTTCATTTCAATTACCTCACTTTAGTGTTTAATATTATAAAATAGTATCTTAAATATAATTATATAAGATACGTAAATTCATTCTACATTCTACTCCTTATTTAATAAGAATGCAAGGGTAACTACTAAGTAGTAGAACCTAAGTAAATAAGGGGAAAAAGCATTGACAAAGAGCTATTTTCATAGTATGTTTTATTTAACACTAAAACATTTCATTATAATGTAAAGGGAACGGATTATGAGAAGAAAAATAATTAGTATTTTAATGTGTGGAAGTATAGTTCTTACCTTAGCAGCGTGTGGCAATAAGGAATCAAATGAAAAAACCGGAGGTCAAGAGAAGACTATGGTAGATAATGTAGAAAAATTGGAAGAAGTGAAAGAAGTGACATTAATCGAACCTAATTATGAAGGAATAGAAACAGCACCAAATGGCGCTAAAGTATCTGTACATGATCCTTCTATTAAAGTGTATGATGGGAAATATTACATATATGGTTCTCATATGACAGGGGCAGTATCTGATGATATGCAGACTTGGAAATATATAGGAAATGGTTATGAATCAGATAATCCATTGTTTTCGGATTTATTTGCAGAGGATTTAGGAATCTTTGATTATTCTGGTGATTATGGAAACGGTACTTACGGTGTGTGGGCAGAGGACATGATTTATATAGAAGAAATGCAGAAATATGTTATGTATTTTTGTACCTCATCTACCTATATTAAGTCAAATTTATGCTATGCAACCTCGGTTTCACCAGAGGGACCCTTTACTTGGCAAGGAGTTTTGCTATACAGTGGATTTACAAAGGAAGATATTGACCAAACAGACGTATATGATTATGTAACAGAGGAATATGCGGCAGATACTTATTTGAAGAAAAATGGTGATTATTATAATATAGATTGGCCAAACTGTATTGATCCAGCGCCTTTTTATGATGAAGATGGTAGGTTATGGATGACTTATGGCTCTTGGTCAGGAGGTATTTTCCTAATTGAATTAGATGCCAAAACAGGATTGGTGATTCATCCTGAAGCAGACCCAGATAAAAACGTGGATTCTTATTTTGGAAAACGCTTAATGGGTGGTGCTCACAAATCCATAGAAGGTCCTTACATAGAATATGATAAAGATGCAGGCTATTACTACTTATATGTTTCTTATGGTGGATTAGATAGAGAAGGTGGATATCAAATGAGAGTATTCCGTTCCGAAACAGTGGACGGAGAATATGTAGATATGAATGGGGAACACCATACAAAAGGCTTGAATCATGCTGATTATGGATTAAAACTTTCAGGTAATTATTATTTGCCAAGTGCTAAATATGCTTATATGGCAACGGGTGGACAGGCTGGTTTTATAGATACTGATGGGAAACGTTATCTTTGCTATCACACTAGATTTGATAGTGGAAGTGAATATCATGAACCAGCAGTGAAACAAATATTTATTAACCAAGAGGGTTGGCCGGTGCTTGCGCCATATACCACCAAGGGAGAAACCATTTCTGAAACAGGTTATGCAAAGAGCGACCTTGTGGGAGAGTATTATTTTATTAATCAGGAAACCGAAATTAATTCCAATATCGCTCAACCTATTATGATTACATTAGAAGAAAATGGGACGGTTAGTGGTTCTGTAGATGGCAGGTGGAATACCCAGAACAATACTTGCTATATGAGTTTTGCTTATAACGACAAGGAATACAGTGGAGTGTTCTGTCAAATGAAAGACCAAGCAGGAGTAGACGTAATGACTTTCTCGGCTGTTGGAAGCAATGAAAGTATTTGGGGTGTAAAGTATTAGAGGTGGCAATATGTTGTTTGAAGAATATAATAAATATAACAAAATAGATATTTTAAAAGATATATTAATTAGTATAATGGTTACTATTTTGTTTTTTGGATATTGGATGATAATGTTACTGATATTATCTCTAATACTTGTAAATGTATGGAAAATTAAAATAGAAGCAATGTGTATAATTGCTGGAATTTTGACCATACTATCTTCTATAGTTTATATCTGGCGTCTAGTTGTAAAAAGACGCAAAGGTATTTTCTAAATATGTTCTAGAATATAGCTAAAAAGGCTTCAGGCATTGAACTTGTGTCAGTGTTTGGGGCTTTTTGTTTTTCAGTCAATTTTAAAACAATTAGTAAGCATATGTGCAAAATGCACAAAAACAGAGTCTTAAAACTGTATAAAAATAAACTTGTAACACATGCACAAATTTTAGTGGCTATTATTTGTGTAATATATCACAACAAATTCTTCGTAAAACGTTGACTTTCTAAGTATAGTATAGTAATTTAATAATATATAGGATTAACTAAAGTATTTAACTTATTATTGAAATGAATTTATGAATACAAGAAAGGATAGGTTGCCATCATGAAGCAAATAAAAGGTGCAAAAATCGTTGCGTTGGGAGTAGCCATAGCCATGATACTAAGTGTATTTCCAGAAATGAATGTAATGGCTGAGACTAAAGATGCAAGTGAGAATTCCACTGCTACCTCTAACGAAGTGGTTGCTGAAGCATATGTAAATGAAATGCTTACTGCCAACTACACAAAAGTTAGTGCAGGATATAAAGCCTCTATATATAAAGGAGAGGAAGTAGTATTTCCGGCAGCTGATATTGTGGCCGATTTAGGAGAAGCTGAGATAACTAGAGAGGTTAGGGACTATACGAAAGCCGATCAAGCAATTGACCTTAATATAAAAGACGTTATCACATTAAAAATAGATGTTCCAGAGACAGCAAAATACTACCTTAATCTGGATTATTTATCCTATGATGAATCTGTAATGCCTATCGGTATGAGCATGATGATAGATGGTGATTTTCCATTTTATGAATGTCGTAACTTAGAGTTTGAAACCACTTGGGTACAGCTAGGAGAGAGATCCTTTGACCGTTATAACAAAGAAATGGTTAAAATACCGGATAAGTTAATTCGATGGGAAAATAAGCCAGTTGGTGATGGCAGTTATCGTTATTCCACACCATTTGAAATTGAACTTGAGAAGGGCGTACATGAAGTTACACTTGAAGTTAGAGAAGGTGTATTTCTGTTAGGTGCAATTTCCCTTTCAGCACCTAATACTATCCCTGAATATACGGAATCTCAAAAGGCAGAAGGTAACGCACTGATTGAGATTCAGGCAGAAGAATTTACATATAGAAATGATTCCTCGGTCCATTCCGTAGCAGAGTATGATACTAGTCTAGATCCTTATGAAATCAAAGAGACTGTTTTAAATACCATTGATTCAGATTCTTTTTTAACTGCAGGTCAGAAAATCAGTTATCAGTTTACGGTAGAAAAAGCAGGATATTACTACATAGGAATGAATTACAGACAATCTGATAAGTCTGATTTTCCAGTATTTTTAAATGTAGAAGTAGATGGTGAGATTCCCAATACAGAGTTGTTTTCTTACCCAATGGATTATACTGGAAAGTATAAGACTGTTTCTATGACTGATGAAAATGATGAAAAGCTTAGTGTTTATTTGGAAGAGGGAGAGCATACGATTTCCTTTACCATAGCAGTAGACAATATTCGTAACGTATTAGAGGGTTTAGACGAGATTATTTCAGGAGTCAATGATTTGGCTTTGGAGATAACAAAAGTAGCAGGAACCAATGTTGATAAATATCGTGATTTAAAATTGAGTCGTTATATTCCAAATCTTGAAGAACAGTTATTAGGATATGCTCAGAGTTTATATGACCTTCAGGATACCGCTCGTCCTTACACAGGTAGTAATAAGAAAACAGTAGCAATTATGTCTTCTATGAGTATAGCAGCAGAACAGTTGATATCTCTTGCAGAGGAACCAGATGAGATTCCATATCGTGTAGCAGAGCTTTGCACATCACCTGCCAGCGTGAATCGCCATTTGGCTAATACAGTAGATAAATTAATAAAAAACAATTTAGCAATTGACCGTATTTATTTATATCAAGAAGAGGCAAAATTACCTAAAAAACCTAATATTGTTAAATCAGCAGGATTAAATATTAGTCGCTTTGTTTCCTCTTTTGCAGAACAAGCGTACTCAACCTCAAGTTCAGACCCTGAGCATCTTCAGGTATGGGTAAACCGTCCTAGCCAGTATGTGCAGATTATGCAGAAGATGATTGACGAATATTTCACCCCTGAAACGGGAATTGAAGTGGATATTAGTATTATGCCAGATCAGTATAAACTGGTATTAGCCAATACCTCCGGTAATGCACCAGATGTAGCCACAGGTATAAACTACACCATTCCATATGAATTAGCCATTCGTGGTGCGTTGGTGGACATGGTAGACTTTGAAGATTTTGAAGAAATCGCAGCACCATATGAAGAAGGATTTTTCTACACTTCATATATTGATGGAGGTATTTATGCAATGCCTGAAACCATGAATTTCTGGGTGCTGTATTACAGAGATGATATCCTTCAGAAGTTAGGTCTAGAAGTACCTGAAACTATGGATGATGTAATTGATATGCTTCCTGAGCTTCAGAT
>CAZKGP010000147.1:0-6106 GCA_964552225.1 uncultured Acetatifactor sp. | reverse complement strand
TTATTTGTGGTATGCTAGATGGTAAAGAATTCAAAGATGCTTTAGAATATGGTGTTGCAGCTTCAGCATTGAAACACACCATCCCTGGAGATTTCAACCTAGTATCTAGAAAAGAAGTAGATACACTTGCAGGTGGAGATGCTTCTGGACGTGTACAGAGATAAAATTATTGTAAAATAATATATTTAAGTCCCTATGTGATGAGAAAACAAACATCCATAGGGACTTTTTTGTGTGAATATTATATATAAAATACTGTTATTTACTGAAAAATCATTGTTAATCTGATTATATAAAGATATAATGAAGGTATGAAACTAGAAAAAATATATAGGCAAACTGATTGTCCATATATAAAAGTAGTATACGAAGGAGGACTCAACATGGATGTTGGAAGTGTATCAAACGGCAATGGATTGCAGTATGAGCCCAAAACTGCTTCTGAGAAAAAGGATAAAGAAAAATTGGCCAATAGTCCCAATAAAAAAGAACTAGGGGTGATTGTTGAGATATCTAAAGAATCAGAAGAAGCTTGAAAAATGGCAAGTGTAGTAAAAGATAGGGTAAGAGGAAGTGGTTTAAACTCTCATAAAATTATCAGCGGTAGTAATATTGATGGAATGGTAATTTTTTATGGAGCAAGTATTACAAAGGAACAAGGTGAGAAATTACAGAATACAATTGAGGGTTTGGAACAACAAGGTTTTATTGCTAGTAATGCAAATGAAGATGGAAGCTATCATGCAGGTGATGAAGCATTAGGCGCATCCTGGGAACCAGGTACTTATGCACAACTAGGTCTTAAAGTATCACAACTGGCTTACACATGTAAAGAAATGGGCTTAACGGATCAGGAAACAGAGCAGATAACAAGTGCATATGGTAAGCAAATAGATGATAAAATTAGTAAGGCCAATAGTTTAGTTGATGCTCTAATCAAACAAGTGGAAGTTGAAAAAGAAAAGTTACACAAAATGATTGAGGAAAAAAATGGAGGAATAAATCCTTATAAAATCAATTCTAGAGTAAGCAATACCACTGGTAAAAGTAGTGTAGAACTAAATAGGGAATTCAATTCGGATATTTATGAGATGTTTTCAAAACTTGATACCAGCAGTAAAGATAAATTTCAGAGCAGTTTTCAGGATGCTTTGGAAAAATATCATTCATATTGGAGAAATAGACCGATTGAAATATACACAGGTACGGAACGTGAGAACATTCAATTAGAGGCATTAATAGAAAGGTTTAATAAGTATTTAAGTTTTTAAGTAGGAAAGGTTTAATAAAAATAGTCCCTATGTGATGAAAGTAATATAAACATCACATAGGGATTTTTAATTATATGATTCGAACATCAACGAAGATATATAGAATAATTAATATAATAATTAGCGTAATAATAGTAGTAAAAACTCCTTTTAAAAGTGATAGTAGCATACCTTTTTTCCACTTTTTAGATAAATGTACTACTGCTTCCGCTTCATTCATATTTGAGGTAGTGTTGTCACCAAACAACATTGTATTCATTGTTTTTAACTCCATCTTGCAGTGTTCGCATTTATCAAGATGCGCTTCAACAAACAATTTGCTCTCACTACTGCAAACCCCATCATGGTAAATTGGCAGTAAATCCTTAATAATTTCGCATGATATATTCATTTCATTGCCTCCTGTAATTGTTTTTTTGCCCTATAGAATATCAGCCTTGCCCAACTATCTGTTTTACCGAATAGTTCCCCAATCTGTGAAAATGGTAATTCGCCCAAGACGCGCAAAGTGAAGACTTCCTTATATGGCTCGTTAAGATTATGGAGAAGTATGTGCAAACGCCTTGTTGTATCTTTATCTAGATAATCAGCTTCTAAATCAACAGAAACATCAGACAGCTCTAGCTCTGTATCAGAAGTAAACCGCTTATGCTTTTTACAATATGAAATATAAGTATTTTTAGCTATCTGACAAAGCCACACATACAGCTTGCAAGTTCCATTAAATTGTTTTATATTCCGCATTGCCTTAAAAAAAGTTTCTTGCGTGATTTCTTCCGCAATAGTTTCATCCCCACTAATAGATAATACATATTTGTATACGTCCGTGAAATGTTCTGTATAGACGTTACTAAAATTCTGCAAATACTCACCTCCTGTATATAAGACTTCTTGACTATAAAAACGTTTCAAATTATTATTAAATTTACTTAATTTAAATCCCTCTGTTGTTGGGGAACCATTATACTCATTTCCATCTGAGCGGTAATACATTCTTATAATGGAACCGTCTGTTTTAGTATAGTCAATTACAAAAACCTGTTCGGTTTCAATCAGCATGGGATAATTATCATATGGGAGAACATCTCCTATTGTGGGCATATCCTTGAACATTTCATATGAATCTTCCAAACGCCAAAAATCTCTGCTTACATAACCCTCAAGAAAACTTATGTCTTGTTTTCCAAAATATAACCCTATAAACTCAGTGTCATTGATTGTAATAGAATCTGTTCGTAATGGCGCTATATCCTTAGCAATCCAAGTTAAGTCTTCTGAGTGAACACAATCGCCATAGCGTTCTTTTAATTGGGTTGCCATACAAGAAACTGCTCCTGTGAAATCCTTAGCGTCAAGTCCTGTATGTAAAACTCTTTAATTTGGGGGACTTGAGAAGCAGTACCTGCCCAATCTTCATAAACAGCATTCAGAATTTCATCGTTATCTGCCTCCATCCAAATATTTAATAATTGTGCAGTGTAGTATGGAAACTCAATAAATAAATGGCGCATACCTTCATTATGATAAAAACCATGCCAAAGTTCTAATTCTTTTTCAAGTATTGGATCTGAGCCATGTTGCTCACCGTATAAGTAGATTTGACCTGTAGATGCTGGCAAGTTTGATACTGGTTTAGATTTATTTGTACATCCTGCTGCCCCTAAAAGTAAGATAATAGTAATAAATATATATATTATTTTATGTTTCATTAAAAATTACCTCTCTTAAAATTATAATAATAAAAGTCCCTCTTATTATAGTTTCAAGTGTCTGTAATTTCAATCGCCTATTAGTTGAATTGCTTGCGGGTTTGCCGAAACTTGAGATGCAAAAAAAACTAAAAAAACGGAGTGTCCTTATTAGGATACTCCAATCCTATAAGAACACTCCCCATGATGCGGATAACAGGACTTGAACCTGCACTTCCTTACGAAAAATAGCACCTGAAGCTATCGCGTCTGCCAATTCCGCCATATCCGCCTAATTGATTTACATTTTTACACGGTCAAATCTATACCGAGGTAGGGTCTTTGCCAACTCTACGAACAAATGTAATTTTATCTTTTTTTATTATAAATGTCAATAGAAAAGAACTACGGAATAAAATTAACCGTAGTCCTCTTGATGTTCATTTATAATATTCTTTTAGTATTAGAAATAACTGTTAAACATATTGCCGGAAGAGTAGTTGTTGCTATAGTTGCCAGCAAAATTATATGTATTGGATTTAGAAGCTTCGTTCTGAGCTGCAAAATTAATTAAAGAAGCTTGAGCAGAAATACGGTATGAAATGGAGTTGTTTCCGTTAAATAAATCCTTTATTGTAGAGGCGTTAGCACTTAAGAATGTATCCTTATCAATGGATAAAGAACTGTCTCCATTTACTGTGATTCCAACTTTTGAAAGAATCTTTGAGTTTGCTTTGGCAGTACCAGCTAGATTATTTATTTTGCCGGATAGGGAAGTGCTATTTATGTCTTTATAAGTGCCCAACACAGCATTATAATCTTTAACAAAAGTAGAAACAGCATTGTAAATGGCATCCATATCATAGCCTTTAGTAGTGGATTCTACGCCATTTTTGTCTTTGGTTGTAATATCTACTTCTTTAAATAAAGATTTAGAACCTTTATCAAGCAATTTGTCAGCAGATGCTTTGAGAGCATCTGTGGTGGAATCTACATTTGCCAATGTTTTAGAATCATCTTTGCTTTTGCGAATTGATTTGTCGGCTATCTTGGAAACGGATTCGCTAGGATCTTTAGAGTAGTAAGCCTTCATTAGTTTGCCATAGCTACCATTTTTGATACTTGCATAATCTGATAAGAAGGTACTACCAGAAACTGCTGCTGCACTAGAACCCAAGCTAGAAAATAGAGAACTATAGTCCTGTTTTGCTCTTATTTTAGAACCGTCAATATTCATAATCATCACTCCTTGTGAAATGGGTGGCGTCCTTGCCTAGATTAATATGTATATAATACTATCATCATAACAAATATCGGCATAATCTTCAATATATTTAATAGAAAAATGCAATAAACTATTGCTAAGTTAGAGTTTTAATATTATAGTTAGTATAAGGAAGAAATACGTGTTATATTGTGCATATTTGTAAGTTACAGTATTTAGAGTGAAAATTTTGTAAAAACAAATATGAGAAAGGAGTGTATATGGCTATATCAGGAATTAGTGGTGGAATGGATTATGGTAAAATTGCAAGTGGTAAACGAATCAACACTGCTGCTGATGATGCATCAGGTCTTGCAATTGCGAACAAAATGAAGAAAGAAAGTAATGGACTTGATGTTGGAGCATCCAATATCAAAGATGGTATTGGAGTTGCGAATATTAAAGATGGAGCAATGGCTTCTATGCAAGATTCGCTACAAAGAATTAGAGAATTGAGTCTCAAAGCCTCAAATGGTTTGTATGGTGCCTCTGAGAAACAAATAATTCAAGGAGAAATTGACCATATTTTGCAAGGCATAGAGCAAACAGCAAAGACAACTAGCTATAATGAGATGAAGCTTTTGGATGGCAGTATGGCAGATATGAAGATTGCATCTAATCCAGATGGAACAGGAATGAAGATTCAAATGGAGAATGTCACCTTGAAAGCGCTGGGCATAGATGGATATAATGTGACAGGGAATTTTGATATTACTAAAATTGATGATGCTATCAAAACGTTGAATGAATCTAGAAGTAAAACTGGTGCGATTACAAATTCCATGGAGCATGCGTACAAGAGTAATACCTTAACGTCATTAGAATTGACAAGATCACGAAGTAGAATTGAAGATTTAGATATGCCTAAGGCTATTTCCGAGCAGAAAAAGGAAGAGATATTAAAGGAATATTCGTTAGGAATCTTAAGAAAGAAAATGGAGGATGGTAATAACATTTTAAAACTTTTCCGTTAGAAATTGTTAACAACTATATACATACGTCGTAGGGGCAACTCTACGACGTCTTTCTATTTGATAGAAAATTGCACAACAAACCATTCAGTATGTCTCAAATAGCCATAATAAAACGGGTAAAATGTATTTAATTATATCTGTATTATTAAAATTTTGTGAATGCTATAATTTGGGTATATTTATGAATGGAGGCAACTGCGATGAAGAATTGTAGAGGGGAAATAAATGTTTTCATAAAATTATGTTTGTGTCTATTAATGCCTTGCCTAAGTTTTTTTATGATAGGTTGTGCAAGAAATGAAGAAGCAAGCGTAGATTATGATAATTATATTGTGGTTGATGTATTTGATAATGTGGCCAATTATCAAGGAGTGCAGTCCGGCTGGTTTGCTAAAATTATAAAAGATAAATTTAATATGGAAATTAATATCATTGCCCCTAATGTAGCAGGAGGGGGAGGTATTTTATATGATATTCGCGAAGCCGCAGGTAACGTAGGTGATTTGATTATTTGTAGCGGAGATGATGGCAACCTGCAGAAATTAGTAAATGCGGGGTTAATAGTTGATATAGAACCGTATTTGGCAGATAAACAGATAATGCAGTATGAGACAGCCATTAGGAAATTAAATAGTGGAGTGGGAAAAGAAGGAATTTATGGGATTCCCACAGAGGTATCTGTGAATTCTCCATTGACACCAAGTGAGGTGTTAGAACCTACTTATGGAGCTTATCTGCGATGGGATTTATATGCTGAATTAGGTTATCCTAGAATATCCACACTTGAGAATTTGCTTCCTGTGCTAAAAGAGATGCAGGAGTTGGAGCCTTATAATGAGAAGGGGGAAAAGACTTACGCTTTTTCTTTTTTCAAGGACTGGGATGACAATATGATGAATGCAGCAAAGC
>CAZKGP010000146.1:0-6232 GCA_964552225.1 uncultured Acetatifactor sp. | reverse complement strand
GTTGTGGAAATCACGTCCAGCGGCTCCAATTATAAGTATATTTTTTTTCATTTGATTACTCCTTATCTAATTTGGGTAGCGTCAAGTTTGACACTACTATTCTAAATATTTTACACCTTTAGAAAAAATATGTAAAGAGAGTATTTTAACAAAAATAGTCTGCTGGGTATTTTAAACCAATCTGCCTTCTAGATTCATCCAATAACTTCATTGTGTTTAATGAGTTTAGATAAGTATTAATATCTGACTCCAATTTATTAGATTTGATTAAAGAAATCATTTCTACTATTTCATAGTACATGACATCATTTTTCTGAACATGGGTAGGTTCTATAGTTCTTCCATCTAGAAATTGAATTCTAACATCAGAAAAAAAATCCATACTACCAATAAAAACACTTCCTAATTCTCCTTGGATTTCTGAAGGGCCATAGGAGTCAACCATTTTTGAATGATGAATTACTCCTTCCATATGATTATATTCTGCCATTATAGTTCCTGAACCATCTACACCAGTGTTAAGGAACAAGGCTTGTGCTGTTATAGAATTGGGAAGCCCAAATAAATCTACCATAGGATAGATGCAATATACTCCAATATCCATTACACTTCCATTAGAAAGCTCAGGTTTAAAAGCATTCTCTATAATACCATTTTTGTAGTTCTCATATCTAGATGAACGTTTGCAGAAATTACCAAAGTATCTTCTTATTGGTCCGATTTCTTCTAAATGTGCCTTTATCCATTTATAATTAGGGGTATGAGTGGTTTTCATCGCTTCCATTAATATCACATTGTTTTCTTTGGCTGTTTTAATCATTGTTTCTACTTCATGATAATTAGAGGCAAATGGTTTTTCACAAAGCACATGCTTTTTATGCCTTAAACATTGTAAAGTGTGCCTTGCATGAAATGCTGTTGGAGAGGCAATATATACTGCTTGAATTTCTTTGGAGGATGCCATTACGTCCACATCATCAAAAAATAATTCTGCTCCATATTTCTCACCAAGTCTTTTTGCCTTTTCCATACTTCTTGAATAAACGCCCTTGAGATTAAATTCCGGAATGTCTTTAGCCGCATCTAAAAACTTTTCTGTAATAAGAGAAGTTCCAATTATTCCAAAGTTTACTTTTTCTAACATAGTCCTCCTTTCAATATTTATTATGTAATTGTGAAAATCTATAATAAATACTGTTTGGTCCTAACAAAGAATAACTCTACTAACATTATAATATTTAAATATGGATAAATCTAAAGGCAGGTTTATAAACCTGCCTTTAATATTTATTCATATTATTGTAATAGTGTACTTAGTATATTACTTGCCATTATTATTACTTGTTTGCTGATAAGGCGCTACTGTTACCTTAAAAATATTTCTATCTCCCCTATATCTTGCAACAGAATATTCAATCACATCATCAAACACATTGTAACCAAGTGATGTGAATTGTTGAATGGCCATTCCACTCTTAACACCCAGATTCTTAACGTCGTAAGAATTAGCATTCTCTGCCTCAACTAATCTATCAATAGTGAATATTTTTGTTTCTTCCTTAATGCCTAAAATCGTATATAGTGACTCTTCCCTTAAGTTATGTTCTAGAACAAAACTACACTTCTCATAAGGCAGATAAGTTTTCACCATAACAATGGGTTCTTCATCAGCAAAACGCCTGCGGTGAACATAAATAGCTTGTTCCCTATGACCTAAGTTTAATACCCTAGCTATGTCTTCAGAAGGTGCTATCACCTTAAAATCAAGTAGTTCTGTTTTAGGCGTTCTTCCTGAATTTCTAATCTCGTCATTAAAAGATTGCATGGTTTGTGCAAAGTTCTGGTTGATTTTTGGCCTGGAAACAAATGTGCCTTTACTTTTTAACCTATAAAGCCAACCCTCATTCTCTAGTTCTTTTATAGCTTGCCTAATTGTAGTACGGCTAATATCAAAGATTTCACTCAATTCCTTCTCTGTCGGAATTGCATCATCATCTTTATATGTTCCTTTTTTTATCTCAGATAATATTATTTCTTTTAATTGAAAGTACAATGGCACAGGAATATCTCTATTTAATTGATCGGCGCTTAGCATCTTCTTACCACATCCTATTATTTATTGTTGTATATTATGATTGTACTATATTATAACATAGCAACAAAAGAAAATCAAATTATATGTTACCATATATGCTCTGTTTATTTTATATTGACCTATTTATTGACAATATAACTACATTTATTACCTTTTAAGATGTCTATTAGATTATTTACAGATAAACTTGCCATATTATTTGTCGCTTCTTGGGTGTGTGCACCAGTGTGAGGTGTGGACACCACATTCTTCAATTCAAATAAGGGTGATTCCTTTGGAGGTTCTATTTCAAAGGCGTCTAACCCAAGCCCTCCAAGTTTTCCGCTCTTTAAAGCTTCATATGCAGCATCTTCATCAATCAAACCACCTCTAGATGTATTAATAATTATTGTTCCATCTAGCATCTTTTCCATTGACCTTCCATCAATAATGTGTCTAGTATCATCATTTAAAGGTAAATGTAAACTGATAAAGTTAGACTCTGCAACAATTTCATCAAAAGATCTAATTTCAATTCCATTGTCACTACAGTATTGTTCGTCAATAAATGGATCGTATGCTTTAATTTGCATGTCAAATCCTTTTGCACACCTTGCAAGAACTTTACCAATCGAACCTAGACCAACAATACCCAATGTTTTATTCTTAAGTTCTACACCTGTTGATCTAATCCACTCACCAGCACGAGTTTGTTCATTTAAATATGGTATAGATCTGGCCACAGAGAGCATTAAAGCAAATGCTAATTCTCCAACTGCTTCAGAATTTGCTCCTGGTGTGTTAGTAACAACAACTCCATTTTCTTTGGCTGCCTCTATATCTACACGTTCATAACCAACCCCATATCTTGATATAACTTTCAACTTGGGGCTAGACTCAATTACTTTTCTAGTTACCATATCAAGTCCTGCTATATAACCATCGCAGTCCTTAAGTAGTGGAATTAACTCTTCCTCCGTCAATGGCCTCCCAGTATTATTAAACACTAAATCATTAGAAAACTTCCTTAATATATCACTGATAACTTTAGACACAATAATAACTTCAATTAATCTGTAACATTTTATAGATATACTTATAATAATTTAAATTAACACATCACATTTTTTCAACAATACTCAATAAAGATGATATCTCATCAATTGTATAATCTGGGTTTTCTATTGTTCCAAATCCATAAGTTACATATACAAAAGGCATATTGGCTTCTTTAGCCGCATCACCATCTCCTTGTGTATCTCCAACATATATTGGGGTCTTAAGGTTGTTTCTTTCTTTTAATAATAATAAATTTTTGCCTTTAGAAAGACCTGTGTCACCATAACAGATATGATCTTTAAAATATGGCTTTAAATCAGTAACCTCTAGAAAGGCTTCAATATATCCAAGATAACAGTTGCTAGCTAAATACAAGGGATATTGCTCGGACAACTTTACTATAGTTTCCCTCACACCCTTATATATAGTACCTGGATTGTTGTCTAATATATACTCATTCTCATATTCAAGTAAGAGTATCTCAAGCCTTCTTTTTTCTTCTTCCGACATATCTGGAAATATAGCATCAGTAATTTCATTAACAGGCTTTCCAAAAAGAGAGGTAAATCCCTCCTCTGTCACCACTACATCCGAATCACTATGTTTACGAATAACCTTGTTCCACGATTGTGCCACTACAGCTCTTGAATCCCATAATGTGCCATCCACATCAAAGATTATTGAATCCATTAATCTTTTCCTCCTAATGTTTTTATTTGAACTCCAATTGACTAATTCTAATAAGAGTCTCATCTGTATATAAAAATGTCCAATATTATTACAAACGTCTAGGTGCTTATGAAATATTTTTTCTTATAATAATTATAACAAATAGATTAGTGTTTTACGAGTAGAATCAATAAAAGGCTAAATATTAGATTGAATAAGCAATCAAAAATGGCCTGATTACCGAAAAATCTGGCAATCAGGCTATGCAGAGCTAGAGACTAACTTTTTTCTTTGAGTTTTTAAATATTTATTATAATCTCTTACTTCCAGTCAAGCATATAACGTTGAAAATTAACGGCATCTTTAGCATCTTTATCAAGTTGCTCCATACCTGCTCCACAACTTATATCACGCCATACATGAATATCTTGACCCACCTGTCCGCCCATATTAACAAATGGTTCCATTACTACAGTTCCATTATATTCAATGTCCTTTAAGGCCTCACCTATTTCTCTCCAGTTAGTACGACCTTGTCCAGGAACCTTACGATTACATTCTCCTGTATGAAAATGTCCCAGAAGACTCCCTGCATGTCTAATTGCTGCCCCAATACTTGTCTCTTCTATGTTCATATGGAAGGTATCAAGCATAACCTTTACATTATCCATACTAACTTCATTTACAAATGCTACACCTTCCTTTGAAGAATTTAATACGTGGTTTTCAAAACGATTAAGCACTTCCATACATAAATTTATGTCATATTGAGCAGCGATAGGGGCAAGGGTTTGTATACCTTCTACACCACGCTTCCAATCTTCTTCCTTATTAACACCCTTAGTAAAATCAATAGGCCAATATGAGTAAAGAGCCCCTCCAATTATGTGAATGTCTAATTGTCCCATCACATCAAAAAGACGAGTATACCATTCCTTAGCATTCTTACGAATTGATATATCAGCAGATGCAATGTTATGTTCAGAAGACGGACCATATCCAGCCGTAAGTTCTATTCCATTATTCTCTGCTAACTTTTTCAATTCCTTGATTTGTTGTGGACTATAATCAGGAAGCGGTTTTGCCCCTATTTCTAGAATGTCAAAACCAAGATCCGCAACCTTTTCTACATAATATAGATAATCTGCCTCCCATTCCTCTTCCCAATATGCATAATATATACCATGTTTCATAGCCAGCATCTCCTTCCGTTTCTAATGTTATAGTTTGAGCAAATTATACAGTACCTTCAACTCTAGATGTAGTAGTTTGAAGCAATACAGCGGCAACAATTATAAGCCCTTTTATAATATCTTGAGGATAGGCAGGCACCGCCATAAGGTTCATAATATTACCTATTAAAGCCAGAACCAGTGCACCTATTTTAATATACAATTTATAGCTCTTTTAGATCTTTTTGAACCTCCTCTAATGCGGGCATGGCAGGTATCCCACCTCTTTTTTCTACACACAGCCCCGCCGTGGCATTAGCAAATTGCAAGAATTCTAATCCCTGTTCCTTGGTTAAATCCTCTGGCTTAACCTTATATTGCACAAATCTAGAAAGTAATCCTCCACAAAATGCATCTCCTGCACCCGTTGTGTCAATTATATTACGCTCTTTTCCCTTTGCTTCCACTGTGAAATTCTTGGTTTTCATTAAAGCACCATTTTTCCCAAGGGTTACTATAACACAAGATACTCCTTGCTTAATTAATTCATTTGCTGCTAGTTCTGGCTCAACAAAATCAGTAAGTAGTTCTGTTTCTTCATCTGAAATTTTAATAATATCAGCATAAGAGATTACTGAACGCATTTGTTTTTTAGCTTCTTCTTTATTATCCCAAAGTAGTGCCCTATAATTGGGATCATATGATATAAGAGCACCAGATTGTTTAGCATGTTCAATTGCAAATATAGTAGCACTTCTAGAGGGTTCATCTGTTAAAGATAAGGAACCATAATGGAAAACCTTTGTATTCTCCAATAGTTCTATAGAAAGCTCATCTTTAGTCAACTTAGTGTCTGCACCTGGCTTTCTGGCAAATGAAAAACTCCGTTCTCCATTATTTAATGCAACAAATGCTAATGTTGTATAGTAATTGGGGTCTTCAATCAAGGACTGTGTATTTATGCCGTCTTTTTCAAGAGTCCTCTTTAATAGTTTTCCGTGTAAGTCTGTACCCACTTTACCAATAAATGCTGTCTTGTTTCCAAGTCTCTGGGCTGCTACTAGCACATTGGCTGGTGCACCTCCTGGGTTTTCTTCATATAAATTCATGCCACCTTCACTAACTCCATGGGGTGTAAAATCTATTAATATTTCTCCTAACGCAATAATATCAAACATAAAATCCCTCCTAAGCTTACTCAAATGTCCTCACACTATCTCTTTCAATAAACTCCGTACATATTTGAGTTTTTGTTCGG
>CAZKGP010000145.1:0-6256 GCA_964552225.1 uncultured Acetatifactor sp. | reverse complement strand
CTAGAATTGTAGCAATTTTTTCTATTATTACTACTATTATGTGTTTAATAGCACTACTAGCGTGAAGAGAATGAAAGGGGCTGTTATGTTTAAGGGGCAAAGGTATTTGGTTGTGGGTTCTGGTATTAGTGGAATCGGGGCTGCCCGCTTGTTGGAGCAGTTAGGGGCAGATTTTATACTTTATGATAGCAATGAGAAGGTAACAGCAGAGGAACTTACTAGTATACTTTCTGGGGAAAGTAAAGTAAAATGTATAGCAGGCAGTTTGCCACAGGAGGTGGAGGATTCCATAACAAAGGTAGTTCTAAGTCCTGGAGTTCCGACAGATATGCCTTTGATTCAGCGTTTGAGAAGCAGAGGTGTTGGCATATTAGGAGAAATTGAACTTGGCTTTTCCATAGAAAAGGGAAGCGTTATTGGGATTACAGGCACCAATGGAAAGACTACCACTACGAAGCTGGTAGGTGATATTATGAAAGCCCACTTAGGGGAACAAAACGTATTTGTAGTTGGAAATATTGGGAATCCCTATACGATGGAAGCTTTGAAAACCACAAAGGATACAGTTACAGTAGCAGAAATAAGCAGCTTTCAATTAGAAACAATACATACCTTTCAGCCTTCTGTGTCAGCCATATTAAATATTACACCTGATCACTTAGATCGGCATCATACTATGGAAGAATACGTTAAGGTGAAAGAGACGATTGCGTTGAACCAGACCATAGAAGACAAGTGTATACTAAATTATGATAATGAATATACGAGATGTTTTGGAACTGAATGTTTGGGGCAAGTAATATATTTTTCTTCAAAGAAAATTCTTGAGAATGGTTTTTTCTTACATAATAATAAAATCTGCAAAGGAATAGATGGGGAGATAAAACCACTTATGGATATTCATACAGGCATGAAGCTAGTAGGAATTGGTAATGTGGAAAATGTAATGGCAGCAATAGCCATGACAGAAGCAATGGGAGTACCCATGCAGACCATACTTTCTACCATTCAAGAGTTTCCCCCAGTAGAGCATAGAATTGAATTTGTAGCTACTAAAAAGGGCGTGGATTATTATAATGATTCTAAGGCAACGAATCCTGATGCAGCGATTCAGGGTATTCAGGCAATGAGCAAACCTACTATACTTATTGGTGGGGGATATGATAAAGAGAATGAATACGAGAATTGGATAAATAGCTTTGATGGAAAAGTAAAATGGCTGGTACTGGTGGGAAAGACTAGAGAAAAAATTGCAGTATGTGCAAGAAAAAATGGATTTATGAATATTCGATTCACAGATACATTTGAACAATGCTTGGCAATGTGTACTGACTTGGCTAAGGAGGGGGACGCGGTATTGCTTTCTCCAGCTTGTGCTAGTTGGGGAGAGTTTCCCAATTATGAAGTGCGAGGCCAAGTTTTTAAAGAATATGTGATTAATCTAAAGGAGTAATTCTGTGGTGGAACAAGTAAAAAGACGGAAAAAAAAGAAACAATCGGAATATTTCTTTGATTACAGTTTGCTGTTTGTTGTACTTTTTTTATTAGGATTTGGATTGGTAATGATTTATTCTACCAGTTCATATGATGCGTTTCAAGATTATAAGGATGCAGCCTATTTTCTGAAGAAGCAATTACAAGCTATTATTATTGGAATTTTTGCTATGATAGTTGTAGCAAATATTCCTTACCACTTTTGGGAGAAATTTGCACTTTTAGGATATGTGGCTTCAGTAGTTTTAATTCTATTAGTATTAACGCCTTTGGGAATAGAAGCAAACGGTGCAACAAGATGGATTAAAGTTCCTGTAATTGGTATGTCTCTGCAACCAGCGGAAATTGCTAAATTATGTATGATATTGTTTTTGGCAAGTATGGTGTGCAAGATGGGAAGAAGCATTAGGACAACAAAAGGTTTTCTAGTGATGCTGGTTGTGGCTTTGCCTATTGTATTATTGATTTGGCGTGTTACTGATAACCTAAGCTCAGCCATTATTGTTATGGGGATTGTAATTTTAATGGTATTTGTGGCTAGTCCAGATTATAAGAAATTTATTATTATGGGACTATTTGTATTGGCCGCGGCAGCATTGGTGGTATATCTTATTGTAAATACAGAATCTACAGAAGGAATGGAATTTAGAAGCTTGCGTATTGTGGCATGGTTGAACCCAGAAGCCGATGCACAAGGCAAAGGATTTCAGACGTTGCAATCACTCTATGCCATTGGCTCTGGTGGAATATGGGGTAAAGGGTTGGGGCAGAGTATGCAAAAACTTGGATTCCTACCAGAAGCACAAAATGATATGATTTTTGCTATTATCTGTGAAGAATTAGGTCTATTTGGAGCAATTGCTATTATTTTAATGTTTGTTATGCTATTATGGCGTATGATGGTGATTGCCAATAATGCACCAGATTTGTTTGGAGCATTATTAGTAGTAGGAGTAATTGGGCATATTGCCATTCAAGTAATATTAAATATTGCAGTTGTAACAAATACCATTCCAAATACAGGTATTTCACTGCCGTTTATTAGTTACGGTGGTACTTCTGTTATGTTTCTTTTGATTGAAATAGGTTTGGTACTTAGTGTTGCTAAGCGAATACAATTAAAGGAATTATAAAAAAATAATAAGTACAAGGTACAAGGTACGCTGATACACTCACCTACATAAGATATAATAGGTCTTTAATTTAGGAAACCGGATGGTGAGAAATGGATTCTATTCATATTCATGGTGGTGTCAGCCTACAGGGAAAGGTTAGGATACAGGGTTCCAAAAATGCGGCACTGCCTATATTGGCAGCAACAATACTAACAAAAGAAGTAAATGTGATACAGAATTGCCCTAAAATTGCAGATGTGTATCAAATGCTTAATCTACTTAAAAGTATTGGCTGTAGTGTTTGCTGGGAAGGGGATGGTGTTCGAGTTGATGCTAGTGAGATTAATTTGAACAAGATGCCTGAAGAAGCAATTACAGGAATGAGATCATCCCTTTGCTTAATGGGAGCGCTTTTGGGACGTACCGGAGAAGTAGCAATGGAACATCCTGGAGGCTGTGTCATTGGAGCGAGGCCAATTGATTTGCACATATCCTCATTGCGTCAAATGGGAGTTACTTTTTGGGAAGAAAAGGATTCCATTCGAGGAACGACAGAAGGCGGTCTCCATGGAGCGTGTATTCACCTTGAAAAAGCAAGCGTTGGAGCAACCGAAAACATACTATTAGCGGCGGTAATGGCTGAAGGTATGACAATGATACATGGAGCAGCTAAAGAGCCAGAGGTTGAAACCTTGTGTCATTATTTGCAAAAATGTGGTGCTCATATAGAAGGTGTTGGTACAGAAGAATTATGTATCATAGGAGGACGTAGTTTATATGGTGTTAATTTTGCGGTACCATCTGACCGTATTGTAGCAGGAACCTATTTGTTTGGCTGCTTGGCAACAGGAGGAAATGTTTTATTGGAAAATGCACCAGTCAATCATATGAAAGCAGTGATTGATGTATGTAAGAAAATGGGAGCGGAGTGTCAGCCTACAGAAGAAGGTTTATATGTCCAGACACCTGATAAATTAAACTCCTTATTTTCCCTTACAACAGCTCCTTACCCAGGTTTCCCTACAGATTTGCAATCTATAGCATTAGTTGCATTAATAAAATCAGAGGGATATTGTCTGATAGAAGAAACTATTTTTGAAAATCGTTTTCGTGTAGTGGAACCATTGACAAAAATGGGAGCTGATATTATTGTTTTAGACGATAAACGTGTAGTAGTTAGAGGGATTACACGGTTGTATGGAAGAACAGTTGAAGCCAAAGAATTACGTGGTGGAGCTGCATTAGTAATAGGCGGGCTAATAGCAGAAGGGGAAACCGTTATTCATGGATGTAATTATATCTATCGAGGATATGAGAATATTTGTAAAGATTTAAGAGAGTTAGGAGCGCGTATTTATTGTGTATGAGAGAAGAGAAAAAAGAGGTTTCGCTAAATGGATTATATTACTAGTTTTTATAGCGGCAATAGTTGGCGGAATCTATTATGTACTGCATACGTATACGATTCAGACTGTTTATGTAGAGGGAAATCTTCATTATGCTCAAGAAGAAATTAAGGATATTGTTATGGGGGGACCGCTGGGCAATAATTCCCTCTACTTGTCCTTAAAATATAAAAACAAAGGAATTAAAGATATTCCCTTTGTAGATGCAATGGATGTAACTATTTTGTCGCCGGATACTATTAAAATTTCTGTTTATGAAAAAGCACTTGCAGGTTATATAAAATTTATGGATTCATATATGTATTTTGATAAGGACGGGTACATAGCAGAGTGTTCTAGTATAAAGACAGAAGGAATTCCTCAGATTACAGGATTATCATTTGATCACGTAGCACTCGGGCAAATGTTGCCAGTAGAAGATGAAAATATATTTAAAAACATTATGAGTATAACAAAACTTTTAAATAAATATAATCTAAATGCGGACAAGATATATTTTTCTTCTACGAAGGACATTGTCATTTATTTTAAAGAGGTAAAGGTTATATTAGGTAGTGACAATACCAAATTGGAAGATAAAATAATGCTGTTACCACAGCTGTTGGAAAATGTTATAGATAAGAAAGGAATTCTGCATATGGAAAATTATAATGAGAATAACAGTAATGTAACTTTTGAACCAGATACAAATGAAACAAGCTAAAACAAGTTAAAAAAGTAAGAAATGTGTTGATAAATTTGATAAATCATTATATGATAGTCTATGTGGAGTTTATATGGAAATGAAGGAGGATAAACCTTTGCTAGAAATTAAGACAAACGATGCAGAGTCTGCTGCTAAAATTATCGTTGTAGGTGTAGGTGGTGCAGGCAATAATGCTGTAAATAGAATGGTAGAAGAGAAAATTGATGGTGTAGATTTTATAGGTGTTAATACAGATAAGCAAGCGTTACAGCTTTGTAAAGCGCCTAGATTGTTGCAAATTGGTGAAAAACTTACTAAGGGATTGGGAGCAGGAGCAAAGCCAGAAGTTGGCGAAAAAGCTGCTGAAGAAAGTAGCGAAGAAGTTTCCAGTGCACTAAAAGGTGCAGACATGGTATTTGTAACATGTGGTATGGGCGGTGGTACAGGTACCGGTGCAGCACCAGTTGTAGCCAAGATTGCAAAGGATATGGGAATACTTACCGTTGGAGTAGTAACCAAACCTTTCCGCTTTGAAGCAAAAGCGCGTATGGTGAATGCACTAGATGGTATTGATAAAATAAAAGATAATGTGGACACATTAATAGTAATTCCAAATGATAAGTTATTGGAAATTGTTGATAGAAGAACAACTATGCCAGAGGCTCTTAAAAAGGCGGATGAAGTTCTTCAACAAGCAGTTCGAGGAATTACAGATTTAATTAATGTGCCCGGAGTTATTAACTTAGACTTTGCTGACATACAGACTGTTATGAAGGACAAGGGGATTGCACATATTGGTATTGGTGAAGGAAAAGGTGATGACAAGGCACTGGAGGCAGTTAAAATGGCTGTTGAAAGTCCTTTGTTGGAAACAACTATTTCTGGTGCTACTCATGTTATTCTTAACGTATCAGGAGATATTACATTATCCGACGCTGCAGAGGCGGCTGAATACGTTCAAGCTTTAGCAGGAGAGGATGTTAATGTTATATTTGGAGCAATGTTCGATGAAGCTAAGTCTGATTCTTGTGCAATTACAGTAATTGCTACTGGTTTAGAGGACGTTGGAACGATAGCTACACAGAATCGTTTGGGTCAAGGCATGCCATATCGCAAGCCGACAGCTCATATGACACCAAGCTCTCTACAAGGTTTAAATTTGCAGTCTCCAATAGGACAACCTATGCAGAAACCTACGATACCTTTAAAGCCTATTACAGGAATTAATAAGCCAACAGATATTCGTAGTTCAGTTGAAGAAAAAGCATTGAAAATTCCAGATTTTCTTCAAAGAAAGTAGATACATATTTCAATAGAATTATTAAGCATATATAAAAATCAATTAATTTGGTTTTTATGTGTGCTTTTTTATTGTATAGGAAAGTAAGCTCTATAGAAAAGTTTTTCCTATATGCAGATGTACTTTTGGAAATGTCGAAATCACAAGATTAAAAAGAAGATTTGGTTGTGTCTTTCCGACAAAATCTACACAAAATTACCTTTATAATGATTCTTAAGAACTTCAGAGTGATTGAAAGGGAGTATGGTATGTATTA
>CAZKGP010000144.1:0-6266 GCA_964552225.1 uncultured Acetatifactor sp. | reverse complement strand
GAAGAACTGCTCTTAACAGTCCTTCTTATTGTTACCAATCTATTCTATTTCATACAACTATATAATATCAAAATCATCTGTTTCATCAATTTCGATATCATATTTCATCTGTGATTCATCTGGTTGAAATTCAAAATTCATAGCTTTTCTAGCACGCTTTTTAGGTAGTGGTAGTGGATTTTCTATGAAAGTTGTTTTTGAAGTTTCCATACTTTTCTCCTGTTCAACATGGATTTCCACCTGTTCAACGCGTTCTGGTTCAATTGGTATATTATGTATTATTTGTAAGTCAGTATCCTGGTAGAAACACTCTGTAACACCTATTCCAGCTAAAACTGCAACAGCTAAACACATTAGATTAACAGCATTCATATCTATTGTTGTGATTCCAAAGAAATCCAATAATATAATGGAGCAACCAAACAATATCCAAGGACTTATTTTTTCATGGCCTTTTCTACACCAAAAGCTAAATACACCAAGTACTAAAGCCATTACTAGAACAAAAAACGTAATGCTTTCTTTACTATATAACGATAAGACAGAATAATTATATCCCTTAGCCAAATAAAGCGCTCTCCATGCATTCCATATTCCCCAAAAGGATTTTCCGCTTAATGTAGCATCTAATAATAAATAACCACAGAAAAAGACTGCAGTCCCTACAAATAGTACCAATAATTCTAACAAACTATTTTCCCAAATACTATTTGCTTTTTGTTTATTCATCCAGATGATCCCTAATGCAATTACTAATAATGTAATGCCCGAAACATCTAAATAACATGCAAAGGCAATCACCGCTCCAACAAATAAAAGCAAAATAATATCGAATATATTTTTCATTCCACCGTCTGCTCTTTTTTGAAAAAAGCCCGCTATAAAATATAAGGCGATACCATATATAATCAAATAAAGGGACTTCGGAGAATAAGTTATGCTTTCAAAAATCTGGGTTTGTGATAACATAAAAAAAGCAAAAACTATGATTGCAGAAACCTCACCTGCAAATTTTCTAACCGAAAAATATAATATAAGGCTTGCAATCATATGTAATACTATTTGCATCCAAATCCCGGCCATCCATTTATTCCCTACTACTAAAAAGAGTCCTCTTAATAATTGAAGGTAGAAATAAATTGCACCATGAGCAACCATTGGAATAGAACTATTTTGTGTTACTTGGGCAATATCATAATAAGCAAATGATTCTTCTCCTGCATAGGAAATATAGTACACACGTAGCAACATCCCTATTGCAAGCAAAGCTACCACGATTAAGCTTCGTACTACAATTCTCCTAAGCTCGGAACTCTTACTATTGTCCCTAATTGGGAATAGCGCTGTTACTTTTCGCAATATTACAAACAGCAGGAATCCAATTAAAAACAAGAAAACAGTTATAATATATGATATTGCACTATTTTGATAATTTATTATGCTAGTAATATAGTTACCCATGTGTACAGCCAATATGCCAACAATTAGGATATATATTACCCACAAAAAACAACTGAATATGTTCTTTTTCCAACTCATCTTCGGTAATTACTCCATCTCATTTGTCAGCACTTTTTCAATGTTGTATCGAGGTCTTTGTTTTACTTCTATATATACTTTTCCAATATACTGCCCTACTAAACCAATTGCCAGTAGCTGTAAACCTCCCAAGAACCAAATAGATAAGATTAAGGAAGTCCATCCTGGGACTACATTGCCCATACCATATGAAATCAAAGCATAAATGGCAGCAATAATACACAAAACAATAATAGCCATACCCATTCCTAATATCATACTAATGGGTTTAATACTAAAAGAAGAAATACCATTAAATGCTAATGCAAGCATCTTACGTAATGGATATTTGGATTCTCCTGCTACTCGTTCTTTACGATCATAATAAACACTATCTGTTTTATATCCAATTAATGGCATCATTCCTCTTAAAAACAAATTAGTTTCTTTGAACTGAGAAAATTGTTCTACTGCCCTTTTTGACATTAATCGGAAATCCGCATGATTATATACCGTTTTTACACCCATAATACTCATTATTTTATAAAAAGCCTGAGCTGTAGTACGTTTAAAGAAAGTGTCAGTCTTACGTTCTTTACGCACTCCATATACGATGTCATTTCCTTCATGATATTTATCAATCATTTCCTCAATAACAGTAATATCATCTTGTAAATCCGCATCTATAGAAATAGTCACATCAGACATATCTTTTGCTGTAATCAAACCTGCTGTTAAAGCAAATTGATGTCCAACGTTTCCTGCAAGATTAACGCCACATACTTGTATAGGATGGGCTGCATGTTCTTCTTCAATAAGTTCCCATGTCCGATCTTTACTTCCATCATTTACAAATAAAACAAAACTATTTTTATCAATTTTCCCTTTTGCTACCAAGTCATTTAATACACCTCTAAATGCTTCCGAAGCAATTTTCAACATTTCTTCTTCATTATAACATGGTACAACAATGGCTAATTTTTTCATATTAAGAGTACTCCTTTTTAAACCTGTGACAATGCTTGTTCCAAATCAGCTATAATATCATCTACATGTTCTATTCCAATAGACAATCGAATTAAATCTGCAGCAACTCCAGCTTCTACGAGTTGTTCATCTGTCATTTGGCGATGAGTATGACTAGCTGGATGTAGTATACAAGTTCTTGCATCAGCCACATGGGTGACAATTGCCACCATCTTCAAATCATCCATCATGATTTCAGCAGCATTTCTTCCACCTTTTAAACCAAAGGAAATTACGCCGCAAGTTCCTTTTGGCATATATTTTTGTGCTAACTTGTGATATTTATTATTCTTTAGTCCTGGATAATTTACCCAAGCAACTTTTTCATGTTTTTCTAAAAATTCTGCTACGGTTTGTGCATTATAACAATGTCTTTCCATACGTAAAGGCAACGTTTCTAAACCTACATTTAATAAAAACGCATTTTGAGGTGATTGAATAGAACCTAAATCCCTCATAAGCTGAACAGTAGCCTTTGTAATATATGCAGCCTTACCAAATCTCTCTGTATAAGTAACTCCATGATAAGAATCATCAGGAGTAGTCAATCCTGGAAATTTACCAGCACAGCTCTCCCAATCAAAATTACCAGAATCTACAATTGCACCACCAACGCTCATTGCATGACCATCCATATATTTAGTAGTGGAGTGAGTTACAATGTCTGCCCCCCATTTAAATGGATTACAGTTAATTGGCGTAGCAAACGTATTGTCAATAATAAGTGGCACTTGATGTGAATGTGCTAGTTTTGCAAACTTCTCAATGTCTAACACTACTAACGCTGGGTTAGCTATCGTCTCTGCAAATACACATTTTGTATTAGGTTGAAATGCTTTTTCAATTTCTTCAGGTGTTGCATCTGGATCTACAATCGTACATTCAATTCCCATCTTTTTCATGGTCACTGTTAATAAATTAAATGTTCCACCATAAATAGTTGCAGATACCACAACGTGATCCCCTGCTTCGCATATATTGAAAATAGCATAATAATTAGCTGCTTGTCCTGAACTAGTTAACATTGCTGCTACGCCACCCTCTAGTTCACATATCTTAGAAGCAACATAATCATTCGTTGGATTCTGTAATCTTGTATAAAAATACCCGCTTTCTTCTAATGCAAATAATTTACCCATTTGCTCTGAAGAATCATATTTATAAGTGGTACTTTGAATAATAGGTAATACTCTAGGTTGTCCGTTCGTAGGTTTCCAACCTGATTGAATACAAATTGTTTCTTTCTTATATTGATTATTCATTTTTAATCCCCATTTCTCGTATTTAGTCCAAATTGTGGTATACCGCTTGTACATCATCATCTGCATCAAGCAAATCCAGTGTCTTCTGGAGATTTTTAATAGCAACTTCGTCCGTTAATTCTATATAGTTTTGAGGTATCATAGTAACTTCTGCATCCAGCATAGGAACGCCCTCTTTTTCTAGAGCAGCTCTAACTGTTTCAAAGTTATCTGGTTCTGTAATAATCTCAAAGCTTTCTTCCTCTTCTGAAAAGTCCTCAGCACCCGCATCCAGAGCCATCATCATAAGCTCATCAGCTTCTATTTTACATTCCTCTTTGTCAATTACAATTTGTCCTTTTTTATCAAACATAAAAGATACGCATCCAGGGGTACCAATACTTCCCTGCCCTTTTGTAAATGCACTTCTTACATTTGCTGCAGTACGGTTTTTATTATCGGTAAGCGTATCCACAATAATGGCAATTCCATTTGGTCCATAGCCTTCATATGTAATATACTCATAATTTACATTTCCTAAGTCACCTGCTGCCTTTTTGATTCCACGATCAATGGTATCATTAGGCATATTATTAGCTTTTGCTTTAGCAATTACTCCTGCCAATTTGAAGTTGTTAGTAGGATCAGGACCCCCTTCTTTTACTGCTACTGCAATTTCCCTTCCAATAATAGTAAAAATTTTACCCTTTGCGGCATCATTTTTCTCTTTTTTATGTTTGATATTTGCAAACTTTGAATGTCCTGACATTTTAATACTCCTTCTTTCATGGTAAAAATATACTTCTTTTGTATCTAATGTATCATATCATTAATTATTTATTTCTTCAAGTTTGGAATGTGTTACTAAAACACTTTGAATCCTTTTACTTTCTACAGACAAAATCTTAAAGTTATAGCCGTCTACATCAATTTCAAATTCCTCATTTTCTTCAGGAATCTTATCCATCTTTGAAATCAAAAATCCATTTAAAGTATCAAATTCTTCATCATCAAATTCAATATCGAATCGTTCTTCCAAATCCTCTAATGGAGTCTTCCCTTCAATGATATACTCGTCTTTGCCCTTAACTTTAATATAATCTGTTTCTTCATCATATTCATCTAAAATATTACCAACAATTTCTTCCAAGATATCTTCCATTGCAAGCAAGCCGTCAATTTGTCCATACTCATCCACGACAATAACCATAAGTATTTTTTGTGATTGCATTTCCTTAAAAAGCTCATTTAGGTTCTTAGTTTGAGGTACATAGTAAGGCTCTCGCAACAAACCATCATAATCTTTGATTGCGCCGTCTTGATTCTGATTATAGTAAAATCGCAACACATCCTTTAAATGTAATATACCAATAATATGATCTATATTATCTTCATAAACAGGATAACGGCTATATCTTCCAGCCAACATAAAATCGATGCAATCTTTTAGGTGCATCTCACAGTCAATACCAATAATATTAATTCTGTGAGTCATGATGTCTTGCGCCTCTTTATCACCTAACTCTATGATGTTAGAAATCATCTCTGCTTCACTAGCTTCAATTATTCCTTGTTCATGGCCTTCATTAACTATGCTGATTATTTCTTCTTCTGTTACATCGTTTTCATATGCTCCACCCTTTGCACCAAATATATGTAGAATAACATTAGCTGTCTTTACTACCATATGGATAAATGGTGAAAAGAGCAGTGTTATATAGTAAACAATGTTTACACACACATATGACCACTTTTGGGGCATACGATTGGCAATCTTTTGAGGTAGCAGTATTCCAATTATTAGTAAGATATAAAGAATTACTATGGTGACAGCTACCATAGATATGGTCCCAATTATCTCCAAAGAAACATTGGTCAAACCTATCCTCTTCTCCCAAAAATAGCGAATGACCTGATTAACTGTATGGTGCAGACCTTTCATATAGAGCGCACCTATAATCATGTTTATCAATGCAGTAATCATTTGAATAGCTGTATTATATTTTATTGGGTTACCAATTATTTTTTGAAGCCTTTTGGTTTTCTTTTCGTCAACCTCTCCTGCCTTCTTCTCTATGTCTTTTACACTCATAGAATTAATCGCTGCACTAAATCCATAGAAAATCACATTAATTAAAAATAATATGCAAAAAATTATACTGGCAGTGGGACCATCATCGTCCATCTTATCCTCCATTCTTCCGAAACAAATATATTTTGTCGGTAAATCATTGTTTATAAATTTTTAGATAAATATATCATTTTATGCCACATACGTCAAGAACTGCACTATTTTCTATGTATCCAGTTCCAAACTAATTCTTAACGCTACATTAACTTTCCGCATAACTTCACCCTCTAAGTGACATACTTTATCTTTTAATCTTTTCTTATCTATAGTACGCAATTGCTCTAGTAGAATAACCGAATCCTTATCCATATCATACTTATTAGAACTCAATTCTATATGGGTAGGAAGTT
>CAZKGP010000143.1:0-6327 GCA_964552225.1 uncultured Acetatifactor sp. | reverse complement strand
TTAATAGCTTGTATCATACCATAATATACTTGTAAATCATTTATTTCTAACATTGCCATTAGTGGTCCTCCTATTCACCTAAATAAGCCTTAATAACTTCAGGATTATTTAACACCTCATTTGTAGCACCTTGACATAGTACACTGCCAAAGTTAAGTACCGTTAGTTCTTCACAGATACCACCAACTAATTTCATATCATGTTCAATTAACAGAATTGTCATATCAAAATGTTCTCTTACAAAGCGTATTGTATCCATTAATTCTAAAGTTTCATTGGGATTCATACCCGCCGCTGGCTCATCTAACAATAATAATTTAGGCTTAGTAGCCAATGCTCTTGCAATTTCCAGCTTTCTTTGTTTACCATATGGTAAATTAGTAGCAACAGTTTCTGCATCTCCCTCTAAATCAAATACTTTTAGAAGTTCCATTGCTTGTTCATGCATTTCTTTCTCGCCTTTATAATAAGACGAAAAGCGGAAAACACCTGCCAATGCACCGTATTTAATCTGATTGTGTAATCCCACCTTTACATTATCTATTACAGTAAGTTTATCAAATAGTCTAATGTTCTGAAAAGTACGGGCAATTCCTTCATGATTAATATCAATGGCTTTTTTGCCTGTAATATTTTTACCATCTAAAGTTATAATACCAACATCAGGCTTATAAACACCTGTTAATAAATTAAAGACTGTAGTTTTACCAGCTCCATTTGGTCCTATTAGTCCATAAAGAGAGCCTTCCTTTATATTAATATTAAAATCATCAACTGCACGTAGCCCTCCAAAGGAAATTCCTAAGTTTTTAACCTCTAATAATGACATAGTTACTTAGCCTCCTTTGTCTTTTTATGTTTCATATAATTTTTAATAGAATGTTTCTCTTTCCATGCGATACAAGCTGGTGCCCAATTAAAGAGCATCATTACGATTAGTACAATTGCATAAATCAACATACGGTAATCATCAAAACCTCTGCCTCTAAGTAATTCTGGAAGAAGGGTTAAAATAACTGCTGATATAATAGAGCCTCTCATATTACCAATCCCACCTAATACAACAAATACCAGCACCATAATAGACATATTATAATTAAAATATCTAGGTGAAAGGGTCGCTAAATTATGAGAATATAACGCACCTGCAACACCTGCTAGCCCTGCCGAAATAGCAAATGCCATAAGCTTATATTTGGTAACTGGAATTCCCGTTGCTTCTGCGGCTATGGTATTATCACGAACTGCCATAATTGCCCGTCCAGCACGAGAATGAATTAAGTTTAGCACAATTGCTAAGGTGATAATCAACAAGAGAATTCCAATAAAGAAACTAGAATCATTGGGTGTTCCCGTAATTCCTTGAGCACCCTTTATATATATTTCGCCCCCCTCTTCTAATGTAGGTGGGGTAGATAATGAAAAATGCCAACCTAAGCTATCTTTTCCAAGATATACGGCACCAATTAAGTTCTTAATTATTTCACCAAAAGCAAGGGTAACAATAGCTAAATAGTCTCCCTTTAATCTCAATACAGGAATACCAATGAACAACCCAAATATGCCTGCACAAAAAGCTCCGATTAAAATAGCTATGGCAAATCGCACACCAGACATAGGTATTGCCTCTTGCATTGCCTTAGAGAAAAATGCGCTAGCAAAAGCACCTACACACATAAATCCTGCGTGTCCCAAACTAAGTTCTCCTAATATGCCTACGGTAAGATTCAGAGATACTGCTAAGATGGAATAAGTACACAGGGGAACTAATATACCTTGTATCAGACTACTTACCTGTCCTGTATATATTAAAATCTGCAAAATCAAGAAAAATCCAATTACTATACCATAAGTAATGATATTATCTTTTAGTGTTTTACTCATTTTAAAGGAATTATTTTTTTTCAAAATTCTCATGGCTCCTTTTCTTCTTATTATAAGTCTTTAGACTTTTTCTTGTATTTTTTTACCAAGAATACCTGTTGGTTTTACTAAAAGAACTATAATTAATACACCAAAAACAATGGCATCTGCCAGTTGAGATGAAATATATGCTTTACCAAATATTTCAATAACTCCTAATAAAATTCCTCCAATAAAAGCTCCCGGAATAGAACCTATACCTCCAAAAACAGCTGCAACAAAGGCTTTTATACCAGGCATAGAGCCAGTATAAGGGGATAAATTGGGGTAAGCAGAACAAAGAAGTACACCTGCAATAGCTGCCAACCCAGAACCAATGGCAAAGGTTAGGGCAATCGTTGCATTTACATTAATTCCCATAAGCTGTGCCGCATCTTTATCTTCAGATACAGCTAGCATTGCCTGACCTGCTTTTGTTTTATTTATAAAATATACCAACACTGCCATAATAATCACACAAGTAATAATAGTAACTACGGTTTCGCCTGATATATTTAATTGACCATTTGCCAATATAATTGGTTTAACAGATACTACCGAAGTAAATATTTTAGCGTCAGCTCCAAATATAATCAATGCAAGGTTTTGCAATAAATAGCTAACTCCAATGGCTGTAATTAAAACTGCCAATGGCGAGGACGCTTTACGCAATGGTTTGTATGCTATCTTCTCAATTAATATTCCCAAAGAAGTACATACAACGACTGCTATGGCAACACCTAATATTGGAGAAAGCCCCATGGTGCTACAAATTGTATATACAGTAAATGCCCCTATCATAATAACATCTCCATGTGCAAAGTTTAGCATCTTCGCAATACCATATACCATGGTATATCCAAGAGCAATTAGTGCATATACACTTCCAAGGCTTAAACCGTTAATTAGATATGTTATAAAACTCATATATATACCTATCTGCGCGTTGCGGCGCGCATATAATTCTACAGTTGAATACGCATTTTTATTCAACATTTACCTCAAGCATTTTTTCCCATAATACACGTTATTATAGCACAATGAACCAATATCTATCAACCCTAATGTATGTTTCTCAAACACAAAAGGGTGCCGCGAAGCACCCCTGTATACTATTTGCCAAACATGACAAATTATATTATTTATTACATATCTACATGCCACTCAACGCCAGAAATAGTACGTGTGAAGAATGCCTCCGTGCCACAAATAGTACGTGAGAAGAATGCGTTCTGTGCATTCTTCCGCGTGAAACATAGAAATTCTTAGTCTTCGTATTTTAGAAGACTTAGAATTCCTTTTCACGCTCTACATGGCTACATATACACCATTTTGAATTTTAACCGCTCTAGGAGCTTTTGATGGTTCGCCTTCTTTTGTCCAAGACATGTTATCACCTGTTAAACCATCCACTTTAATCTCTACCATAGCGCCCTTTAGTGCTTCACACAATTCAGAAACACTCATTTGTGGTGTTGCTTTACTATGTTCAATAGCTGCTTTTATTGCATATACTGCATCATAAGCATCTGCTGCAAATTGATTAGGTGTATCAGTAAATTTTTCTTTATAATTTTTTACAAATTTTACAGTTAAATCATCTGTTGCATCTGCTGCAAATGGTGTCAATAACATTACATTTTCTGCTAAACTAAGATCGAAATTTTCCATAGTTAAGATTCCATCCATTCCATCTACACCAAAGAAATTTGGTGCAAACCCCATGCTATTAGCTTGGGTTAGAATTAAAGATGCTTCTTTGTAGTAAATTGGTAAGAAAATCAAATCTGCACCAGATTCTTTTGCTTTTTGCAATTGCACTGTAAAGTCAGTATTACTATCTGCAGTAAATGCTTCAGCAGCAACAACTTCAAAATCATAATTTGCCGCTTCTTTTATGAAGCTTTCATATATACCGCTAGAATATACACCTGAGCTATCATAAATAACAGCAATCTTCTCAGCCAATTTATGCTCACCTATGTATTTAGCAGAAGCCTCACCTTGGTTAGGGTCTGAGAAACAAACACGGAATGCATTTGGATATTGTACAGATTCAACCGCTGTTGCGGATGGAGTAATCTGAAACATATTATCTGCATTTGTCTTCTCTACTACAGCAATACAAGGTGCGCTTGTTACTGCACCAACGATCATCTGTGAACCCCAATCCTTTAAAGAATTATAAGCATTTATAGCCTTTTCTTCATCTGATTGATCATCCTGAAAATTCAACTCAAATTTGTATCCATTGGCACCACCGGCTTCATTTATCTCATCAACCGCTATTTGTGCTGCATTTTTAACAGCTAGACCATAAATTGCATTATCACCTGTTGTTGGTCCCACACCACCAATTTTAAATACTTCTCCATCAGCACCTGATGTAGCATTCTTATCATTTCCACATGCTGTCAGCACAGACATGGTTAATAACAATGCTAATACTACACATGTTACTCTTTTCATTTTCTTCATAACGTTATCCTCCTTGGGTTTTCATTGTATACAATAATAATTATATACTATGTCATTTACCTATAATACATGCTTGTAACCATTTTTTCAATACCTACTCTTCACATTTTAATACAAAAAAAGAGTTTATATTGTTATAAACTCTTTTTAAAATCATTCATTTCTATCATACATTCCTAGAAAATTTCACCATACCATTGAAGGGTATGTATATATGCATCATATATTTGATCCATAGAAATATTGTCAAGAATCATTATTCTTGATACTTCCTGCCAATTTCCATTTTCATACTGCAATAAGAAATGG
Source organism: uncultured Acetatifactor sp. (assembly GCA_964552225.1). Lineage (GTDB taxonomy): Bacteria > Bacillota > Clostridia > Lachnospirales > Lachnospiraceae > Acetatifactor. The sequence continues at coordinate 1,638 of CAZKGP010000143.1, read as the reverse complement.
AGCAATGGAGCAAATTTACCTTTTTGATGTATTAATGCATTGCTAATGTCCTTAGATACATTTACCACTTTAAGTGCTTCTTTCATGGGCATGCTAAGAATAACATCTATTACAGAAAATAATCCCATCAAGAACACTTCTGAATCTCTGGCCGCTAATTCAAAAGCTGGTGCCAACTGCTCTGCAAATTTAGCACGAATTAATGATGCTCTAGTAATTTCATTCGGTTTATCGGAATATAATTCCTTGGTCACAGCTGTGTTAATCCACGTTTTCAATTCCTTTTGCCCTAACATAGCCGTTGCGTGACGAATAGATGTAATCTCTGAATTAATCGCTCTTTTATTTACCATTTTTAAAAGAGAAATTACAAGCGCTGTATCTCTACCAATAACATCTGCCGCTTTTGTTAATTCAAAATTAGGATTGTTAACCATATTTAATAATTCTATGTAATTTACTTTCAGAGGTGCTACCGTATGCTCTCCTTTTGTAATCGGAGTTCGGAAAAATTCACCTTCATAAAGATTATAACCTCCGCTACTCTTAAGCTCCTCAAAAATTTCCTGGGTCTTAATATTGCTGGCGATTAATTTAATTTGGGGATATACTTTCTGGAAATATATTTTTGCAACATCAATATTAATCTTTTTATGATCAAGAAAAATATAATCCATACATAATAAAATTTCTTTATATTCCTCAAATTGCTCTATTTTTAATTTTCTGATTGCAAGCTTAAAGCCCTCATCCTTTAATTCAATAACACGCTTAATATACTTTTCATCTGGAACAATCGTATTATCAAGCAATAAAACTATTTGGTCTCGAGGGGCATGGCACTGTTCTGTAATATTTGTAAAAATAGATATATTATTTATTTCAACAAACATTTCTTTACCATTGGACATTACATCAATGCCCATTTTTTCGATTATTTCTAATCCTAAGATATCTACTGCACCATCATTTCTCCCAGACCCTAATAAACTAGGATTTAATAGAAAATTTTTCTTCTGGGTATACATAGAATATGCCGTCACTATCATATTTTCATCAAATAAAGGTATCTGTGTTATTAGCATTTTGTCACTCCTTATCCTATAAACATAATATAAATAATGTCATCTCTATCCATTATACTGAATGTTTTCAAATATGTCAGTATAATTTGTAAAAATAAAATAATATTTCATTATTTGACAGATAATTTTTGTATTAACTCCTTAAATACATTCCCACGCTCTTCAAAATTTTTGAAATCTCCATAACTTGCTGATGCAGGTGAAAGAATACATGCATCTCCAGCTTGTGTGTATTTACTAGCTAATTGGGTTGCTTGATACAAATCATCCACATGGATAATTTCCGGTGAAATAGAAGTTGCACGCAATTCTTTGGCTTTTAACATCTCATAGATTCGTTTTCCCGATTCATACATTAAAATCACATGAGTAATATCACTTTGTAGCAAAAAGTCTACCAAAGGAGCATAGTCAATTCCCCTATCCATCCCTCCTAACAATAAAGTTTTGGCATTATGAATACTTTTCACTGCACTAATTGCAGATTCAACGGTAGTAGATATGGAATCATCATAATAATCAACCCCATGTTTTGTTCCAATAAACTCAAGTC
>CAZKGP010000142.1:0-6328 GCA_964552225.1 uncultured Acetatifactor sp. | reverse complement strand
TAGTAAAAGGTGGAGAAGGGGAGATTATAGAGAAGAAATCTAAATTTATTGCTACGATATGTAAGGCTGAGTCTGAAGAAGAGGCAACAGCTTTTATTGATGAAATAAAGAAGAAAAATTGGAATGCTACACATAATTGTTCCGCATTTGTAATCGGAGGAAGAGCAGAATTATGTAGATGCAGTGATGACGGGGAACCAAGTGGAACGGCTGGCCGACCTATGTTGGAGGTACTACTAGGAGATGGGGTTCGTAATATCGCGGTAGTGGTAACAAGATACTTTGGTGGAACACTTTTAGGGACAGGTGGCTTGGTAAGAGCATATACTCAGGCAGTGAAGGCAGGGTTAGAGAATTGTGAAATTGGAGTGATGCGTTACGGTCATGAAGTTATGGTAGAAACAGATTATAATGGCATTGGTAAGATTCAATATTTATTAGGAAAAAGAGGAATTGAACCTATTTCTAGCGAGTATACGGATGTTGTAAGATTGAAATTATTGTTTCCAGCTGAAGATGCAAAAGCGCTGGAAAAAGAGATGGTAGAAGCCACAAGTGGAAAAGTTATTTGGGATAAAATGAATGAAATTTATTACATTGACAAAGAATAGAGACATGGCTACAATGAAGTAGGTGAAAACGCATTTTGAAAGGTGGTGATTTTTTTATGAAGACAAGTAGTTCTGATAATCCTGTCGCCTCGGACCGACGGCAAAAATTCAATAAAAAAATCATCAAAATTGTGAATTTAAAGCATTAAGTTCACAATCCTGGTGTGCTGTACTTTTATGCCATTTATGGGAGAAGTATACGATCAGGTAGAAAGGAAAAATGCGATGGAACAGATTAAAATAGTACTTGAACAAGTGAGGGAATTTCTTGATACCAAGCAATATACCAAGCTTCGTCAATATTTGTCTGAGTTAAACGAGGCGGATATTGCGTTAACCATGGAGGAATTACAAGAAGAGGATATGCTGAAAGTATTCCGAATTCTTCCAAAAGATCTTGCGGCTGATGTGTTTTCATATTTGGAAGTAGAAAATCAACATATGATTATCACTTCTATAACAGATCGTGAGGCTGGCAATATAATTAATAATCTTATGGCAGATGATGCAACTGATATGCTTGAGGAAATGCCAGCAAATGTAGTTAAAAGGCTTTTAGCCAATGCTAATCCTGGAGTAAGAAGAGATATTAATCATTTGCTTCGTTACCCTGAGGATTCAGCCGGAAGTATTATGACGGTTGAATATGTTGATTTAAAAGAAAATCTTACAGTTCACCAAGCCATTGAGCGTATTCGTAAAGTGGGAATGGATAGTGAGACCATAAATATATGTTATGTTTTAGACAGTCAAAGAAAACTAATAGGGACAGTGGCACTTCGGTATTTATTGATTAGTAGTGAGAATGATACTATTGGTGATATTATGCATGAAAATGTAATATCAATTAATACACTAATGGATCAGGAAGAAGTTGCCAGAAAATTTAAAAAATATGATTTTTCAACCATGCCGGTAGTTGATAATGAGAATAGACTAGTTGGTATAATTACAGTTGATGATATTGTGGATATCATTGAAGAAGAGACAACAGAAGATATGGAAATCATGGCAGCTATGGTTCCTAGTGATAAGCCATATATGAAAATGTCTGTAAGTGAAATATTTAAAAAGAGAATACCATGGCTACTTTTGCTTATGATATCAGCGACTTTTACAGGGAAAATAATTACTGCATTTGAAGATGCATTGAGTCTATATGTAGCATTAACAGCATTTATTCCTATGCTTATGGATACTGGTGGTAATGCAGGTGGTCAGGCTAGCGTTACTGTGATTCGTGGTCTATCATTAGGAGAAATTGCATCTAGAGATGTGCCTAAAATTATTTGGAAAGAGTTAAGAGTTTCTATAATATGTGGTGTTGCTTTGGCTTTAGCAAATTTTGCAAAGCTTATGATATTTGATCAAGTGGGACTTCATGTATCGTTGGTTGTTTGTATTACACTCGTAGTATCAGTGGTTATTGCAATGGTAGTGGGTTGCATATTACCAATTGTTGCTAAGAAACTAGGTTTTGATCCAGCTGTTATGGCAAGTCCATTTATTACAACTATTGTTGATGCATTGGCGTTGATAGTATATTTCCAAGTAGCGACGGTTGTTTTAGGGATATAAAGGATTGACAAATTTTAGTGACTGAATGTACAATTATGGTACATAGAAATAATATAGATTTTAAATAAATTATATAAAGCCAAGATATAGGCGGAATGGAGGGTGTTATGAGTAAATGGAGGGTGGCACTTAAAAAAATAGGTGCATTTGCTTTGTCTGGTACTATTCTGTTTGGAATGCCAATGAATGTAAAAGCGTGGGATTTGAATGGTGACAGTACATTTGTTAATGATATTGAGACAAAGGAACCTAGCTCTTTAATTACAACCACTCAAATAAATTTTCATGCAGAAGGAACTAGTGGATTTGTTGTTCTTACTCCAGCTACTAGCGTGAATACTATTTTAAATATAAGTGATGAGGTTGTTAATACTGGAGATGGACGAGGAATCGTATATGTTGCCAATAATAATTCTTGTGGACCTAATGCAATCGCAGCTTTTGAGGCAGCGGCTAATAGCTTAAGCGGTGAAATCGTTCAATACTATGAGATTCTCTTATTTAAGTGGGATGGTACATGGAATGAACCACAGGCTTCTACCAGTTCTCCTTTAAAAATGGCTATTGGTATTCCATCATATGGCCGCGCTACTAATTATGAATATGCTATGGTAAATCTAAAACCAGATGGGTCAACGGTTATATATAAAGACATAGATGCTGATGATTATACCTTAACATTTGAAGCAGATTTATTTTCTGCCTATGCTATGATTAAATACCCAAAAGGAACAGAAGTAGCTAATACTACCAACAATGTAGCAGCGCCTGAAGCGAATGCTGTTAATAATGTTACTACAGATAATAGTAATAGTGACTTGGATGATGTTCCAAAGACTGGCGACTGGAGTAGCCCAGTAGCAACAACACTTATTGTAACAGGATTAAGCTTAATAACTATTGTAGCAATAAGAAGAAAAAAGAGTGTTATTTGATAGAATATCTTAATAATATAAAAAAGGTCAACGAGAATAATTTCGTTGACCTTTTGCTTATTTTTTTAAAACTAGATGTTGAGGGAGACCGTTAACCATAAATGGTTGGTAATCGCCCTGAATAAGTGGTTCTACATAGCTTGTAAAATCATCAGTTACATAAGTACCTTCTTTATTAATCCATTCTCTTGGAATTAGCTTCTCATTATTTGCAATACGATGTACATTATAAATTCCAGCAGCACTCATATATGGGTCATCAGAAACACGATCAATGACTACCATCTTACCAGTATCTCCTTCGTCTGCAGCCTTTACAGCAGCACCGCCTACCATAAAAGCCTCATTTACATCGACTCTGGATGCCATATGTGAAGCACTTCTTTGAAGTGTAGAAAACTCAATACTTCTTGCCTTACACCCTATCTCAGCACTTAGGAAAAGGGCAAGATAAGCAGCCGTTCCTTGTAGTTGTTTATGACCAAAAGCATCAACATATTCTCCACCACCAGATAATTCGCAGACATAATGTCCATCTGCAACCTTGATGCCTTCAGAAACTGCAACAACAATGGATTTCTTTGTTTTTAAAAGCTCTTTTACTTTTTTTAAAAACTTATCAATATCAAAAGGGAGCTCAGGCAGATAAATTAAATCGGGACCGTCACATTCCTCAGTTCTAGCTAGTGCAGTAGCGCCAGTAAGCCACCCAGCATTACGCCCCATTATTTCAATTACAGTAATCATTTCATTGTTATAAGTTAGTCCGAGAGCGTCTCGAATTACTTCTTTGGTTGAAGCTGCAATATATTTAGCAGCACTTCCAAATCCAGGAGTATGATCTGTTAATGCCAAATCATTATCAATGGTTTTGGGAACACCTAAAAATTTTTGGGTATGACCTTTTACAATAGCATAGTCAGATAATTTTCTGATTGTGTCCATGGAATCGTTGCCACCAATATAAATAAAGGCTTCAATATCAAGTTTATCGAGGATAATAAATATCTTTTCGTAAATATCAGGATTCTCGTGAATCTCAGGTAATTTGTAGCGACAAGAACCTAAAAATGCAGAAGGGGTTCTCTTTAGTATTTCAATATCCATATCTGAATGAATCTGAGTACTTAGATCAACATATTGCTCATCTAAAAAACCTTGAATGCCATGTAGCATACCATAAATTTTATTAAAACCACGTTCTTTAGCTGTTTTATAAACACCTGCTAAACTGGAGTTAATAACGGCGGTTGGTCCACCGGATTGCCCTACAATAATGTTACCTTTTTTTGCCATAAGTAGTTGCCTCCTTGTTAAAATTGAATGTCTTACACCCATTATAGCAAAAGGTAATTTTCTTTTCAATTGTATTGTAGAAATCGTGTTTTTATTTAGCTTGTAGTAAAAAATCAAATTGAGACAGATATAGTTTATAATACTCTCCTTTAAGTTCTAATAGTTCTTCATGGTTCCCATGTTCTAAAATAGCTCCTTTATCAATATACAAAATACAATCAGCATTTTTAATAGTGGAAAGTCTATGTGCAATGATAAAAGAGGTCCTTCCTTCTAACAACTTATTTAAACCTTCTTGTAGAAGAATTTCTGTTTCAGTATCGATACTGGAGGTTGCTTCATCTAAGATTAATATCTTAGGGTCAGCAAGTAAGGCACGAGCAAAGGAAATTAATTGTCTTTGGCCTGCTGAAAGTCTGCTACCACGCTCATTTACCTCGGTGTAATAGCCTTGTTCCATTTCTGAAATAAAGGTATGGGCACGAACTGTTTTTGCAGCCTCTATTACTTGCTCATCGGTTGCATCACGATTTCCATAACGAATGTTGTCCATTATAGTGCCTGAGAAAATAAAGCTATCTTGCATCATAACACCCATTTGCTCTCGTAAGGAACGAATGGTTACAGTGGAGATATCAACGTCATCTATTAATATTTGACCAGAGTCTACATTATAAAATCTACTGATTAGATTCACAATTGTTGATTTACCTGCGCCTGTTGGTCCAACAATAGCGTATGTTTCACCAGGGGACACTGTAAAATCAACGTGATTTAAAATAGGATGACCTTCATCATAGCTAAAGACTACATCCTTAAATTCCACATTACCATGGATAGGAGGCATTATAGTAGCATTGGGAGCATCCTTAACATTTACAGGTTCATCAATGGTTTCAAAGATTCGCTCCAAGTATGAAATTGCAGTTAATAAGGAGTTATAAAATGCTGCCAGTGTATTTACTGGAGCCCAAAAACGTCCAACATAAGAGGTGAAAAGTATTAATACACCTACAGTTAAGCTAGCATCGGGAGCGAGAATCCAATTAATACCTAAAACATAAATAAATGAAATCGTAATAACTGAGATAATATCAACGCTTGGTCCCATGGTAAAGTTAAAAATAACAGCACGCATCCAAGATTTTTTGTAGCTATTACTTAAGTTATTAAAGATATCAGTATTTTCATCTTCGCGTACAAAAGATTGTGTAACACGGATTCCGTTAATACTTTCTGCAATATATGCATTTAGATTAGATTGCTTATTAGATTGTATCTGCCATGCCTTACGTTGTTTTTTCTTAATAAAAACAATAACCAATGCCAAAAGTGGAAGTCCACAAAGACAGATTAAGGATAGACGTACATCATAAGCTAGCATAAAAATAATAATAAAAATCAAGTTACATAGATCAGTAATGGTATTTACAATTCCGTTGCTTAATAAATCACTTAAGCTATTTACATAATTAACAACACGTACTTGTATCTTGCCATGTGGTCTGTCGTCGTAATAAGAAAAAGGTAGTTCTTGGAGATGTTCAAAAATATCTGAGCGAATAGCATGAACTATATTTTGTCCCACATTGCTCATTGTTTTAATTTTGATTCTTAAGCTAAATGCAGAAAACAGAGCAATCACTAAGGTAAGTACACTGACGATTATTATTTTAGTCATGTTTTTTTCAGGAATATAATAATCCATAATATCTTTTAAGAAAATAGGGATAACCATAGTAAGTGCACTAGATAGAAGCATTAGGAGTATAACGCCTATCATTTGTTTTTTATAAGGAGTAATGTAACTAGCAAGGCGTTTTAATTGATTTATATCAAAGCTATCTTCCAAAATTTCATCCATATCATATCGATTTCTAGCCATAGTTAATTTCCTCCTTTCGTTGT